>NZ_JBGSQZ010000030.1:0-22517 GCF_041737865.1 Chamaesiphon sp. | reverse complement strand
GATATTATAAGCACGAGCTTCTGGTGCAAATGACTTTTGTACGCCGACTAATGCCTCTTTGACGATATCTAAGCCACCGATATCTTTAGTAGCCGTTTCGCCAATAAATTCTAGTCCGTAAGTAGCGAATAACTCGTACTTGTAATCCAGTAATCGATCTGCTGCGGTGTCGAGATCCATCCCTAATTCAATTGGTTTTAAGGCAATCCGAATCTCTTCTAAAGTTAAGCCAGACAAGATATTTAAAAATTTAGGATTGTCTGCTGGCAGTTGTGCCCCCGCAATTAGCTCCCGTACTTCTGCGGGCGTAGGCAGAGGAAAATCGTAGCTGTAAATCGATTGGACGAACTGATGGGGAATCTCGCCTGTTTCGAGAAATACGATCCGCCGCTCGTTGCTGCGTTGGAGATGAAAGAACAGGTTGAGAATCGCCTGATGCGCTCGAACTTGTAAGGGTCGATCGAGCGAGGCAATCGCGGCAAATAGATCGATGTAGACTGAAATGCCCGACTGTAAAGATGGTGGAGCCAGATGGCGTAAGATCTCAGAGCCGAGATCGAGATCGTCCGCCCATTCGTCTAAAATCCGATCGATAGAGTACCATCCTGAAGCAATCGAACTCCAGCATTGGATCGGTAGCTGCATTTGTTGAGCGACTACTTGCAATTTTAAAATACTATTTTGTTGTTCGATCGCGCCAATCTCAATTCCGATTAGGGGACGATTGGCAAGAGCAATGGCTAGACTCATCGGACGTATCTGGTAGTTTTATGCGTTTTTCTCGATGCCGATTATTACTCAGTCGCTAGGTTGGCAAGACAACTTATTGTTGCAGCGATTCTTCAGCAGCAATTGCCAACTCTCGTTCGGCTGCGACCAACTTAGTCGCCTCCGCATCGTTATTCAACTGCGCTAATAAACCCGTCTTGGGACGATCGTACTCGACTTCATCCGGTAGATCGTTTAGATCGGCCAAGCTGACAACTTTCTCAACCCGAACCTTTTTTGCTGTAGATAATTCTTGCTTTTGAGTTTCGAGAACTTCATCGGCTGCTATTACAGTAGGAATCTTAGCTGGTTCGCGAGTAGCAATATTTTTCAATTCGCCTACGGCAGAACTAATTTGGGAAAATTCTGCCTTGGCTTGCTTGGCAACCCCTGTCGCCAGCTCCACGTCACCCGCGCTTGCCGCTCCGCGCTCGATCGATAGCAAACGTTCTACTTCATCGCCGTCAGCGCGGATTTTGGCGACGATTGCCATCGAATTGGAGTTCTTACCACCAGCAGTTAGATCGGTTAAAATCCTTCTTGTCGCAGATACCTTACCGCTGGTATCGATCGTTAACTTGCCGTTATCGTTGCTAATCATGGTAGCTCGCTCGTCTTTGACAATTTGATAAAACCTGTCACCAAACTCAAAAGATGTTTTTCCTGCTGGTAAGTTTTTGACTTCGTTTGCTAAATTACTTAACTGTGGCAGTGGCTTAGATACCGACTTTGCTTTGGGAGTAAACTCGCTCCCAGACTGTCCGTTAAAACCTAGTTCGGCAGAGTCGAGTACATCGTCGATCGACTCGATATTAACATCGTGAACGATAACTTCACCATCTTCATTGGCAATAAAGGTAAATGGCTCCGCTCCAGCTCTATTAACTGTATATTTTTGACTATTACCCAGATCTGCTGTAGCTGATATTGTCACCTGATTCTTCCCGTTGCCGATGACAAGGTTGTTTTTGTCAGTCTTGCCGATCTCATGCAATCGCACCAGTTGCTCCAGCCGCTGCTGATTATTGGCTAAAAGATCGTTAACAACCTCAGTCTTGAACTGCGCTGTGTTTAGCTCTGCTGATTCTGTAACTACCGCAGTTGGCAGCTCGCCGATCTCATCGCCATTGACAACCTCGGATTGCTGTTGAGCCAAGATCCGACCCGTTAGCGATTCGCTGGATATTTTTGCTAAATTGGGATTTAATACCGCAGGGATGGTATCGCGATTGATGGCGGCTTCAATTACCGCCGAATCCATATGTTTGGCAATGGTATTCATCTCGACCTTACCGTTTTTAACTTCTAATAATTTCGCTCCCTCTGAAGCAATAGTAACGTTGTAAAAATCATGAGGAGCTTTTTCTCCTTCAGGAGTCTTGAGTAAATCGATTAGCTTCTTGGCTTGTTCTGGACTAGTCCCTCGAACTTCTTCCTCAATATTCACTTTGCCCTTAGACCGATCGAACATAAATTGCTTAATCGAGCCAAGTGCATCGCTTAGTTTGGATTTGAGGTCTTTAAAGGAATCTTTACTCTTAGCTAAAACAAATTGTTTGGATAACTTGATAATCTCAATTGTGAGCTGCACTGACTTAGTAGGCAGTTCGATTAAATCCTTGCCAGTTCGATCTAAGTCTTTGGTTTTCTGTTTTAATCGTGCGGCTATGTCTGCTGATGTTTGTTCCTTTTGGTTAGATTTTTTTTGTAGTAATGCCGCGACAGTTGCCCCGACAATATTCCCCCCCAGCTTGCCGATCCCTTCAGCAAGATCTTCAACAGGCTTAGAGATTTCCTTCGCTGTCATGCCTTGAAACGCTGATTGGGCTTTAGCCTGAATTCCGTCCATAGTTTTCTCTAGATTTAAGATGTTTAGTTCGAGCTACTATAATTGTTGTTTAGACTTCAAGTGACAATAGCTCGTAAATCGGATAGTTAACCCCTACTGGCTCGATCGATTTTCCGACGAGTTCTGCATACATTGCTGGCGTATAATTTGCTAAAAAAAGATTTCGTTCGGGGATGTCGATAATGCCATCATCGCTCACTGTATAAGGTACTAGATCGTCAGGATGCTGGCGGATGTACGCGACAGCTTCTGGCTCTATTCGTAAAAATTCTCCTTCTTGCTCCATTACCCCGACGATTTCATCTACATCGATCCAAAAAGGGGTTGTTTTTAAATAATCACTGCCACAAAAAGCAAACGTGCATGGAGTCATATTGCGAAAAATAATCTGCTCTGCTATGAGAGAGTTGACCTCAACTAATTCGCCATCAATATAAGTGAGAATATATCGAATGTCTCGATCTAAAGAAGTTTTATAAACTGTTTTGCTTATTCCACGTAATCGCTCCGAGATAACTGAGTATTCATCGAAAATCTCAACTTTATGAAAGTCTAAATTATGAAATGGCTTATTTGTCGCAATACTCAGCTCCATTAATTCTCGAATACGCGGAATGCTGACAGTACTGGAATCGCAAAAGACAAACCGCTCGATATAACTAATGTCTAATGTCGGAAATCTGAGTGTGTCTAGTTTGGGATACTTAGTCTCTAGCGTCATAATTGGCTCCTTAGATAATCTAAATAAAGTTCGATCGATTATAGCGTAGAAACTAGAGGTTTCTTAGTATCTATTTTCACGTCAATTTCATTGTCTGGCTCTACTTCTGGATCGATAATTGTGGTTGTCGAAAAGACTGAATTAGAACCATTGAGAGATTTGAAAAACTTAATTTCGTGACTCTCTAAAAGTAGCAAAAGTCGATTGATATCGTCTTTTGCTTTGTACGCATCAAATTTCGCGCCTTGCTCCGACTTACTCGACCATTCCGAATAGATCGGGATATCGTCGTTTTTGAACAGCTTAGAATCTTCAGTGAGTTGATAGGGAGATGGATTACCCTGTGCGTCGGGATAAAGTACTACATTAACTAAAGTAGCTAATTTTGCGAGTAATTTACCCTCTGGTGGTTCGGGAAACAGGCGTTCGACAATCGCCCTGCGCTCGATCATAATTTCCGCATATTCGGCATTACTTAGCTGCCGTTTGCTCGACCGAGTTTTCGATAATAATTTATCCCAATGTCCGACCGATCGCTTGCTATTTTCGATATCTACTTGAGATACTTTAATATCATGTAAAATTGGAACATATGCCTCATTCTTATTGCTATAGCCAGGGGATATAGTGACAGCTTTACCTTGAGGAAGTTTCAAGAATTCTTCTGGAGTCATTAATGGTACTTGCGTCCGTTGCTCCGATCTCGATACCGTAGCGTTACCCTGTCCGCTGCCGCTGTTAACGGTCTTAGTCCAATAAACTATCTCTTTTTCCCCTAGATACTCTGAGTATTCCTTGGCACTGCTCCCATCCTGCGGGTTGAGGTAGTGTTTGGTCGCACAATTAGCCATCATCGTATTCGCCCGATCCTCACCGTAAGTTTCGTTAAGTTGGCTTTTATTTTGAAGTCCGAGCAAACCAACAAATCCCGCTGACCGCGATTCAGCCAACCAATTAGCCAATTTAGGTAATCTAAGAGACGGAATTTCGTCAAACGAGCAAACTAGTGGAGTTTTCCGGTGACGCGAGTGAGCAACGTTACGCGAGATTAATACGTCGAGAACCGTTGCGAGAATCGGTGTGAGAATCTCCCGATAGTCCTGGTTTAGCCCGACAATTACCAGTGTTTTTCCATCAAGATCGGGGTTGAAATCGCTCTTACCACACAGAGAAGATATAAAGTCTCGCTCGATGAACTTTTGAAAGACCTTCGCGGCGTTACCGATAATGCCGCCCTCTGTAACATTTGTATCTTTTTTACCGCCACCGATGCCGATTAACTGACTAAAAGCTTTATCGTTCCAGATATTCAGGCGTTTGCTGGCAAACTTGAGCCGACTGCTGAGGTTTGGCAGCGCGACGATCGCCGCCGCCGTCATCAAATCGCCAATTTCCGCTCGACTTTCTTGTTCTGCCACCCATTTAGCTGCTAAAAATAAGCCTTTAACCAGCGTCACCCCTGCATCTGTAAAAAACTCATTCCCCCCACTGCTTTTATCGCTGCCTTTGAGATTTTCGAGCATCACTTCTGCCATATTTCCCGCAGCAACCCCATGACCGGAATCGTCGATAAAATCGAGTAGGTTAATGGTGCAAGATTCGAGAAAACTCGGCGCGAAAATCTGGATGTTGTAGCCATGCTCTTTGGCATAACCGACAATCTCCTTAGACTGTTCGTAGTATTTAAAATCGTAGAGGACGATCGACAGTCCTTGGTCGATCGCCGAACGCAGGTAAGGATTGAGTACCCCGAAAGATTTCCCCGTACCAGCCGCCCCATATACCCCGGTGCCAGCTTGACAATCTGGAAAATACACGGTGCGATCGCGGTGGAGTAAGTTTGGAAACTTTGGTAAGTTCTTACGGCTCTGGCGGATTTTCTTCGCAATCTCGGTATTCGTGAATCCCTGCTGTTTGAGAGTTCTTTTAATACCACTCATCGTCGCTTGATGATGCCTCAATCGAGATCTTTGGGGTTGATTGATATACAGGCAGGTTTTACCGACTTTAGACCCTTTATTTGCCACCTGTCGGCGACCTTTGGCTTGGGAGTTTTTGCGTTCTCTAGCTCCACCCCAGTAGGCTTTACCCAGCTTGCCCTGCGGTTTTTTACTAAAAAGTGCGGCAATCAGCAAAATTAACATACAGCCCGCGATCGAGCCAAAGGGTGAAGCGATAAAGCTCTTAACTTGGGCGAAAGTGGGTAACTGCTGGGGTACTGACTGATGATTGGCTAAATGCGAACTATGAGATTTTGTCATTATGGCATCCTCACTTGACGGAAAATAGAAGCACCAACCACCGGGATGGCAATGCCCCGATCGCGTTCGGAAATAGTCAAGTACAAGGGTATGGGAATAAAATAGGGCGAGCAGCCAGCCAGCCAAGCACATACCCGCGTATTCATATGAATCAGTGCCGTACCTTTTTTGGCATTAACATCAGTCAAAATGAATTTCACGCCTCCAGAACCGATATCGGCGACGACTCCAGCAGGCTCTCGCCCGCCGTTCATCAGCGCAAGTGCGCCATAACCACCAGGAACAGATTGACTATCTCCCGAAATAATCCGCGCTCCATTGAGATAGGGCAGCCCCAAAACCGCTCGAAACTCGCCATAATCGCAATTGCTATTGCACTTATGTACCCCATTATCGGAAATTACCATGTGCCGAATGTTCCGCTCTCTAGTTCGCACTAAATCTAGCCGAATTGCCGCCACCCCAACTGGATACGAATACCCAGGCATTTTGGAAATCAGCACTTCACTCAATCCAGGGATCGTATTTGCCGTTAAACTAGAAATCCCTGGAAACTGCTTGAGCTGAATGTTTTGAATTTGAGGGAATTGAGCGATACTTGTTTTGCGTAAGTCAGCAACGCTGCCGAGCGTTGCATTAGGGTTTGTTGCCGCTAGATTGCCCACCGTAGTACGCGTCCCGTTAGCTGTGGTAACGGGCATTTGTGCCATCCCTAGAGTTGCCGCAATATCGCCAACTTTTAAGCGACTCAGCCACGGCGTTGCCTTTGCCAAACTGCTGTTAGGGTTGACCGTCGTACCATTTTTAGTCGCAATCTGAGCTGGAGTCAACTCTCCTGCGGCAAAAGTAGTGTTCCATATAGACATCGGTACGCAAGATGCTGGGGCTACTCCTGCGGGACAATTAATTGAAGTTACACCACCCATCGAACTTTGAGCTTCGGGGGGAACATTAACCCTTAGTGAATTAGCATAAGCTGGCATCGAGCCGATAGATGAGTTACCAAGCGTACTTTCAATCGTGCGAGTTTGTGCCTGTGCGGGATGAATGTTTGAGTTCAAACAGACCCCGATAACTGAGAGAATTAAATATCGAAATTTGAATCTCGTCATTGTAAATTACTCCAATTGTTTTAAATCTGAATAAAGTTAATGTAGAAAATTATTCCAGTTACTCCAAAAATGATTGGGATCGACCAAAAATAATACCAATCCAGCAGTGTATAAAGCAAAAAATAACAACTTACAAAACTGACTAAATTGACGAGAGCGATAAAAAACTAGAGCAGATTTAACCAAACAATCGAAATTTTCCATCATGATTTAAAATAGTGATAAAGTTGTTGTAAATTACACTAAGCGGCTCAAGAGCCTAATAAAATTAGCCTAGATACCAAGTTCAAATCGATGCGATGCTTAGTTGCGGCAGTAAGTAGTGGCATTCCTCCGCGAACGTCGAGGATAAACCGATCGATAGGATTATTTCCCTGCTTATTGTAGTTAGGAATTTCATTGCGACTGACAACAATTTTCAAACCATTGAACAGCTTAGAAGTTAAAATATCTAGTCGAATATAGTTTTCTCTCTGACGCAATTCCTCAGCATTTTTAGCAGCAATCGGATCGTAATATCGAACGGGAGGTGCAACTTTAACAAAATTAATTTGAGCGATCGCTATATCTTTAGTCGAACCCTGACGCAAACTAAAAATATACGTTCGACGGTTATTTGCGCGATCTCTAGTTCTAATCGTCAGTACTGACTGAGTAGCAATCGAGTTCACTTTAACTACCCCAGGTAACTGAAGTTTATCGATTAAGGTTAAATGCACTAAATTTGCCGGATCTTGACAACCTTCTTGGGCGGCGAGGCAACCTTCTGCCTTGATTCCCACAAAAGAGCGATTGTCTGCAATCATTGTTTGAATATATTCGCCAGCTCCTTCAAAGTTCAGGTTAACACCCACCCCAGGCGTGATATTTACCATCAACACGCCATTCATCGGTGTATATACGTTTTGGACGATTGGCTGATTGGCAAGACTGGGAGATCCACTTAGCAGCCCCGTAATTAAGGCTAATGGCAGTCCTAAATATTTTTTTACCACTCTCCTTACCTCACTGCGAAAGGCTTAACCGCAACGATCGTCATTTTGTATCCCATTGGCAAATACCACAGCCTAGACGCTCCCTCCAAACGCTCGATCTCGGTTTCATTGCGTTTTGACCAAGCTTCAAGAATCGGCGTTGCCCCACCGTCTAAAACTCCACCGATAATATTGGGGTTGCTAGTACTACTCGCCACAGCCGTGCCATTTGTCGAAACTTGAATCGACGTGCTGGGCTGAGTCAGAACTCTTCCTAGCCCAGAAGCAGCCCCTGCCAGAAACGTTTGCAAATCCCGCCGACCGATTTCGCCCTGGTCGAACTGCTTGTATTGAGCGATGACGGGATTATTATCGGTACCGCTGAGAATTAAGCTCCCTGCGTCAATTGGAATATTTTCACCATTAACAATGGCAACGGCTGAGACGATTCGCATTAGTCCATTTGATGCCACGGTGACGGTCGCAATAATTCTCGTACCATCGGGAATGGGCACCTCACCGTTAGTGTCGGCAAAACCCTGCTCTAGCTGCAATAAAATTTCTTGTCCGGCTTCACCAGGAATAATTTGCATCGGGGACATTAGCGATACTAGCCTGTTCTGACCTGGGATTACAATTGCCTGGGCGATCTTAGGGATAGGATTGTCTTTGTAATTATCTTTTTCTCTGAAATCTTGAGAAACTACTCCAGCAACAGGTTGAAGGAGTGCTTCTGGATATGACCTCGGATCGAGCGAGGCTACATAATTAGCGGCTGCGTTCTTGGTCGTGCTAGCTTGTGGCATGAGCTGCCGCGCTGGTTGCTGAATCAGAGGATTGAGCTGTGGGATTTGCTGCGGGTAAAATTGCTGAACGGGTGGTACTAAGGGTTGTAAAAACGATCGCCCTGCTTGTCCGTATGATTGCCCGACTGGTTGTTGGTAAATCTGAGAAGTCACAGGTGACGTAACGGGCTGTGGAATAGGTTGAGAAATAGTTTGCTGTGGACTAGGTTGGCGAATAGGTTGCCCGATAGGTTGTTGAACGGTTTCTGGTACAGCCTTTATGACGTTTTTAGATGCTACCTTCTCGCCATAAACTCCAATAGCGTTATCGGTAGCTTCCTGCCAAGATGCGGCTTTGGGCACGATCGCCGCAGTCGCTGGAGTGGGCTGGGGTTTAGCGATTGCCACTTGAGGTTTCAGGATAGGTTTGGCTAGAGGCTGAGGCTTAAATGCAACAGGCTGAGGCTTCACGGCTACTAATGAAGATTTCACCTTTGGCTCTCGTGCGACTATCGGCCTAGCAACAGGAGTAATCGCCGGGGAAATCGGAACGGGTTTAACAGGAGCGATTGGTGGAATGCGTCTTGGTGGAGGTGCTACATTTGTTGGCGGCTCGGCTCTGGCGGCAACGGGTGCAGCCGCAGGAACTGGCAGAACAGGGGTGGTTCGTGCGTTGGGGTTTGCTGCTGCGGCTCTTGCCTCCGCCGCAGCTTTAGCCAAACGCTCGGCTTCTTGAGCTTTGGCTGCCTCTTCCAGACCCCGCGTCTGGTCTTGCATCACTAACTTGTTCTGCATGTTGGCAAAACGCGGATCGGGCGCAAACTCAGCCTTGGAAACTGTAAGTTCGGGACTGGGATTAGCCGCTACTGGCGGACTCTTCTGCCCGCTGTTGCCAAACATCATGTAACCGATTCCACCGATGGGAATTGCCGAGAGTCCCAAGATCAAGACGGATTTAACACCACCTTGCTTATATAGAGGAATTTTAGTGCGCTGTTCTTCAATATCTCCTTGAGGATCGGACGGGGAAGCATGTAGCTGTTCGCTAGTGCCGGAAAGATCTGAATCAGTACCGACTAAATCGCTAAAAAATTCATTGTCTAAACGGGGATTTTCTGAAATAGATGTTTCTTTCATAATTATTTTTGAGGAGTCGTAGGCTTAACGTTGGTAGAAACAGGAGGAGCAGTTACTGCTGGTGGCTTTAGATCGTCTGCTTGATACCTCTCGACTGCATAGATTTGTAATCCAGAAGATTGCGCTATTGCCACCACTTGAGCTAAATCTCCTGGGGTAGCCGCTTGAGGCAGAGTTGCCGGATAAATTGCCTTAACATAGATAGTTTTATTAAATGGAATTGTTTTCTCTGAAACATTTGCTGCCGAGCGTAAAATTAGATTTGCGACGACGTTAACTTTCCACAGCCGCTCGTCACTATTTCCTTTAACTTCGATCGGATCTCCTAAATCTAAAATCGAAATTGTCACTTCCGACTGACCTTGTAAAACGCCTAATTTTGTTAGCAATGGTGCGATCGTCTCACCTAAAAATTCCTCTCTAAACTTATCTGATAAAGCAAAGCTCCCCGCCCAAACAGTAGTTGGTATCAATCCTTTAGCCGATTTGGATTCGATTGAGGCACCAGGGTCGATCTTCGGGCGGCGCATCTCCTCCGTAGTTGCCGCAGGCAAATATCTACTCCAGGTAAATAGCTTGCTTAAAGTCATTGCCGTGAAGTCCTTAATCAACTGAGGCGATCTGTTTTTGGATTCAAAAGCCGTAACTTGAATAGTTTTACCGTTAATAGTCTGTACCATCGTTGGTAGCGGACGATTGGCAACATTGTTGATGCTAAAAGCATTAATTACTAATAAAAGCGTATTAAGAATTGCTACTCCGCCAGTAACTAAAACAAACAGCGCGAAGTGATTGTTCTCTGTTGCTTGAGAATGCGGACGAATCTTAGTTAGAGATTTAAGTTCGTTAAATGTATCAGCCATAAATTTAGATCGTTATTTAGTAATTAAAGTTAAAATAATTTTGGATGTTACTTTCTACCCAAAAGTGCTTTATCCTTACCCCCGATAGATCCAGCTTTCCGCCCGACAGCTCCAGCTATTTTCGCACCATCGCTCGTACCGCCTGCTTTAGCCGCAATTCCTGCTTTAACTGCTTTACCAATACCGCCTGCGACACCTCCTGCCGCCGCTCCAGCGGCATTAATGGGGGCTGTTGCCAATCCTTCAGCAACGGCAATCATCGAACCTTTAGCAAAGATAAAAGTGATAAAGGGTGCAAATATTGCAGATAGCATCCCAAATACATAAGCCAATGGCCCCAACCTGCCTGCAATAGTGGCAATTAAAGCTAACACGATGGCAAAACAAATCTTGGCATTGCATAGTGCCCAGAACTGTGAAAACCAGTCCACCATAGCTTTTTCGTCAGCTACGCCCATTGCTAGAGCTAGAGGTAATAAATAAAACAATAAAATCGCCGCAAGTTCGAGTGCCCAGTAAAACATAATCGTGATGCACTTGAGAACCAAAGAAATTAGTTCGTCCCCCATTTTTGCAAAAGCTGCTCCAGGATCGGAAATAGCACTCCCAACGCTAATTGCCGTATTTACTAGACCATCTAGCACGTTACCGCCAGCATTATTGCCGTTAACTCCAGCACCGCTGGCCGCAGCTTGCTGCTGTGCGATTTGAGCTACCATGTCCTGTGAATATTGGACGATTGCTGGATCTGTCACCGGAGCTTTCTCGACAGTTTGCTTCAACTCCGCTGCTGCTGTTGCCGCACAGGTAAGCTGAGCTGACTGACCGCCTGACGTATTGGTCGTATTTGGCTTGAGCCGACATAGATTGAGAGTTGCTAGAAATTGCTTGACGGCTGCTTGTCCCGTTGCCGAATTAGCATTGGGATCGAGTGGTACGCTGGTAATTCCTGCTGCCTGTGACGCGGCAGAATCTGCCTGCATGTCCGCACCCACATTTTGAATGATGCTGATGCCAAACCCCTGCGTTAAGCCCCTGAGCGCGTAAGTTGCTTTCTTTGCTGGGCCGCCACTTTGAGACAGTAAGATGATAAATAACAATGGCATCAGTAACTTCTGGACGACGTGCCAAGGCTGCATTTCAGTATTTAGCCCGTACTCTTCATACAGCTTATAGATTCGCCAAGCTAAGAAAATAAATGCTAGCCCGATACTAAATCCCGCAATTCGCCCAAAAACACCGCTGCTGTTATAAAGTACCGCCCACATCGCGTTAGTCGAATCCATCGCATCCTTGGCGGCATTGGCTGCTGCTGAAGCTATGCCACCATTTGCCGCACTACTCGGAGGAGTTACCTGAGCAAAAAGATGTAAATTGACAGTAATGAGTGAGGTTAAATACATTTTGGAAAATTAGTAAAGTTTTAATTACAATCGCAGCAATAATGCCAATTAGCTCTGCTTTAACTTTCTAAATTATGGCTGCGATGTCACTCTAGAAATCCCGTCGATATACGAGCTAAGATAAACGTTGCGCTTTTGATAAGCAGTGCTAGCATCTGCTTCATTGAGGGCTACTTTCCGTTGGAGATCTTGACTTTCAGATGTTTGCTGCAATAACTGAGCTTGAACGATACCCTGTTTACTCGTATTGTTTAAAATCGCATCATTTTGATGAACGCTACCTGTCATTACAGCTTTCAAGTTTTGAATTGCAGTTAAAGAATCATCTTCCGAAATCTGCGCGAGTCGGTCTGAATTTTTGACTACGTTATTAGAGTCGGATATCATCACTCCGTTCTCGTTTGTAGCCTCTTTACCAAGAAAAACGCCCGCAGCAATTTTTCCGTTTTCAGTAGTGGGATCGGCACCGCCAAGAAACGAAACAGTCGGTGAATTATTACTATCTACAGCAATTTGAGCTGTAAGTCGCGCCTTAGCCGCATCGTTATTTTTTTGGATTAAAGCGACGATGTTAGCCGGACTCGATAGTGAGACGATCGACCGTTCTGCTGCTGTTGAAGATGTTGGTGGAGCGGTTGGAGTTGTGCCACCGAACAATCCAGCCAACCCAGCCAACCCAGGAAACATCGACTGAAACTGCGCTGTTGCTGTTTGTATGACCCAATCGGTAGCCGCCTGTTGAGCAGACACCATATATTGCTGTGCGACTGCTTGAGCCGATGCCTGGAGAGTAGAGGTAATATTCCCAAATGATGCAAATGTAGTTTCCGGGTTTGCCGCACAACTAGCAGGATCTTGAAGACAGGGAGCCAGCGGATTAGCAATAATTATCGGCGAGCCAACAGTGGGTGTGACGGTAAAACCTGTCGAGGTAAAAGCATCGGGATTGCTGCTATTGAGTGTAAATGATGGCAATGTTGGCAATGCTAATGGCGTTCCCGTAGGCTCAACGATTCCATTGGCGTTAACAGTGTAAGTGTTTCCGTTAGATCCAATTATCGGTATCGACCCAGTTGGTAAAACTGGAGTCGTACCAACGTTGGGAACGACCACAACAGAATTGATTGGAAGCCCCGTCACCGGATTAATAGGATTGAGCGTACCTCCAAGATTAGCTGCTTGAGCGCGAGCTGTAAATGCTAATATCGCCCACGCAATTGAAGTCGCACCGATTAATTTTAATTTCATAGCCATTGTTAAGTAGGTAATAATTCTGTAGCGTACTGATGCAGCCCTAAAATGGGATTCTCAGCCGCAGCCATTAACTCTTGTCGTCGTTTGACTTCAAGCGTATTGTTGACGACTGCTGCCAAACTTCCCGCACTGGCGTAAGCGCGGACGCGGGTATAACTGCGTCCGTCGAGTAATAGCCAGTTGGAGTACCCCAATGCCTTGTTAGGCTTGAATGAATCAGTCATGGTGGGGGCAAGAATTTCTTCGGGAATGAAGAGAATATCCCGAAATGCCTCCCTGACCTCTGGCTGAATCCTGCCAACTAATTTAATATTGCAGTTACCCAATATGCGGTCGCCGTCCGCGCAATTTTTAATCGAGCCTGGTTCTTGAGCTGCCAAAATTACGCTGATTCCTGATTTACCGCCGTTCGCACAAAGCTTGCCAACTTGACTTGCCAATGCTGGGAATTGGAGTAAAATCGCCGCCTCATCGACGATCAGTACGGACTTAACGTTACTAAAAGCACGTCTTAATACCGCTCCAAACATACACATCGACAGGATTGCCGCATCTTCGGCATTATTTACCCCGCGCATTGCCATCACAAATAGCTTGCTGTCGGCTAAAAATGTCGAGGGACGTGACAAGGCTTTGCCCACCCGACTGGTCAACCAGTAACGTAGTTTGGTAACAACAAAATTTAGAGCCTCGATCTGACCTGTTGAGTTTTTGAGGGCAATGCGCTCTGGCGAACAAAACTCGACAAAATGTTGCAAGGTTGGATACTTTAACCATTCTGGCGATCCGAGTCCAGCAATCCGCGCTTCTTTGATAGCCTTTTTGATCTCGTAGTCATTAAAAAATTTCGCCATCACCAGCGACAAGATCGATCGGACGATATCGCCATTAACGCTGGTATTTTGAGCGGTGGTACCCATCACCATCGAATAGAGAATTTCAAGCAAGAAGTCCTCATAGTCCAAGTGACGACTATCTTGCTGCTCTTGGGATAGATGGTTGATATTTGGTAGCTCGAATAGATTGCTGGCTTCTTTCCCCACGTCGAAGTAGGCTTCCCCCAGAAGCTGGGTATAGTCCTTAAATGTGCTTGCATCCTCTGTTGGTGGGTAATCAATGAGCGATACGGGTACATCGTTAAGCAAAAAATCATTTACCATGCCAGTCATGACAACTGATTTTCCCGATCTTTGAGTAGCTATCAGTATCATGTGATGCTGGCTATTAATCATGTCCAGAGAAATCGGGACGCCACCATCGTGAGAGATAAATTCAAACCCCGACTTATCGACTGTCGATACTTTCGATAGTGGAATCGTTCCCAGGACATACTCGCTAAAAATCCGACCCAGACGGTTGTAGGGAAATTTAAGCAGTGGAGTCCAGCAAACTGGAAATGTCTGTGCCCAGGTCTTCCAGGTATAAGTGGTTTCGCGATTGAAGTTTGCCGGATAGAGAAATAAACTTTCTAAATAATCACAGGCACGATCTAACTTATCTAATGAGTCGCGATGAACTAAGAAGACTGTCGAACAAGAGAGCGCGACATCGCCTCGGTGTAAGGTTGCACGAGCGTCAATTGCCTCTTCGAGATCGATCGTCGCAGCTACCCCTACATCTCCATCTTCAGCAGCTTTACCCGCACGGAAGATTTGCTCTTTGGTGACATCTTTAAGCTGAGAGCGAACGATCGTTTGATCGACTTTAGATAACTGCGTGATAATTTCAACGTCATTAACTAAATCCTGGCTGAGTTTGCTCCAAAAGTAGTTAAGGCAGTCGCGCTCGTCCTCCCAGCCATCGGGACGATCTAGCATTGCCATGACTGCGGTAAACCGCTTTTTAACTCGTACCCAACGGTAATCAGCCGTTGGTAAAGATTCCTCGCTGTTGATTAGCAGTGACAAAGCATGGATGTCAGAGGTGATTTCCTCTTTAATCGAGTCGCGATCGAAAATCAATTTCTGGGGGACGGGAATACACGGCTTGGTATTGAATCTTCCCCATAAATCCGCCCATAGTTCCTGTGCCTGTAAAGGTCTGACGGTTAAACCCATCTTATTGACGAAAATCTGTTCCCACAGCAAGAAAGCGTTAAAACTAGCTTCGAGAAACGCAAAAAACTCCTGAGACTTCTTGATTTTCTCTGCCCCAGAGAAACTGCCGAGATTTTTCAGCAACCCCTTGGTAATTTTCTCGACCCGATCGTCTTTGACATCAGCGTCGGGATCGTAAGTGAACGTCGCAAATACCCGCAAACTCTTCTGCTTTCGCAGCCCCTTCATACTCAAAATTTCTAACCGCTTGAGTTCGGTCGTGGCAATATATTTAAGAATGGGGTTGGTAGTATTATTGATAAGCTTAATAAGGTAGTTGCGCCGATCGCCATCTTCAACGAAAGACTTCGCATGAAATGTCAACAGTTCCCCTTCCGGTAAATCCTTAAACCCGTTACTAGTTTGATAAAACGTTGAATCTAGCTGCGCGTCGGGCAAGTTTGGGTGGATGCCGTCGCAGTCGAAACCAAAAACCGCTCGGTATTTAGTTTCAGCCCAAGATAATAAGTAAGCACCGAATTTACGCCCTTCGGCCTCAAACTGGATGTGACAGATCAAATCGAACTCATTTTCGATCGGCACCACTTTTTCAGCCTTACCACCGGGTAAAAGTATATCCTTACGAAATGTAACTTTATGAGAAACCTTATTTTTCGCAGCTTCAGCGACGTTTTCTCTGAACTTGAGGGGCTTTTTGAGGGCGATTGTCATAATCTTGCAGAGATTGTAAGAAGGGCTTGTAGCGAATATTGGCTCGATAGTAACGATATGGATGATAGAAAGTACCCAAAAACCTCCAAACTCCTCTAGCAACTAAAATTGCCCAGGCAACATTGATTGTTAAGCAAATTACCACAGTCGGCATCCACGGAAAACCAAAGGTTATACATCCAAATATTGCGGCTAAAATGTCAAGTAACAAAGCTGGAATCATTACATCGGCAGGAATGCCAGCAATATTTCGCTTTCTTGATAAAATCCGATTTACTTTTATAGGCACGACATACTTACAAAGCTTGAAATTAACTAAATCTGATAAGTGGAGTCGATCTAACAATCGTTAGATCGACTCAAACGATTGCTCCATAGCTTATGGGCCGAGAAATAGGGCTGCGGCACCATCGATAATCCCCACAACCACCAGCAATATCACTGGGGTCTGAATTACATCTAACAGCTCGGCTTGTTGGGTATATTTTTCATACGCTCTGTATAACGCCCACATAAAGCCCAGAAAAAACAGTACTCGGAACAAGATAATTATGTTGTTAATAATTGCTGTCGCACCAGCGGGAGCCGCACCACCAACACCACCACCAGCAGTAGCAGCTCCCCCTGCCGTCACTGCTCCCACGTTCCCAGAGATAATTGCTGTAAGTGTTGCAACTCCTGAGTTAGTCAAGATAATCGCACTAGATGGGCTGGTCGCATAATTGAAGACTGTAATCCCAACCAATAAGCCGACAAACATCAGCCATGTACCGTTTTTGCCGTATTTGTGGAAGAACTCGTTAACAGTTTCACCGATGCTCGGATTGGTAAAGTAAACAGCAAAACCAGCCAAGCCTACAACGGCCAACATTAGCAGTGCCGCCGTACCGTTGGCCGGATGCAGGTACCAGTCAAAGATAATAATCGCACTAGCTACAATCAGCCAGGATTCAGCCGAAAAAGAATGATAAAAGCGATCGAATACGTTGCGCGGTCTTTGGCGATTGAAGCGAGCTGTTCTAGTCATGTTCATAAACCTAATTTCTTTAATTACAACGGATGAGTGCGAAAGTGCTCTAAATATTTTTCAGTTTGCTCAGACTATTTACTAATAGCAATTGACTTAAAATCACTACTTAAATTAAGTGAAGATTGAATACCTAACCTACTCGGTGTACACTGTGTACGCGGTGTACTTGGTGTCCAACATTGAATTTTTTTACAGCTTAATTGAATATCTATCGTCAATTAAGCGCGATATTTTGATTGAGTTGAATAAGATTGTAGCCGATTAAAAATATAAGTCAACAGGTTTTGTAATTTTAATATTTCTCAATACTTTCAGCCATCTAAGCTAAATAGCTGAAAATACAATTAAAATAGGGTAAAATAAATGCTAAGTAAGTTTTTATTAAGCAAATATGCTGACTAAAATATCAAATAGTAAAAATTAAATAATAAAAAGCAGCCACTTTGGATATGTCCAAAGTGGCTGCTTTTATCGTTCTCGTCAGCCAATTTTCTCTTGCTAGCAATCGAACCTTAATTAATTCTTTGCTCCTTGCTGCTTAATACTGGCTAGTGAACCAGCCGGAGGTATCACCAGTGCTACGATGGTCGGTTCCTTCAGAGCATTTTTACTTCTTCTTGTTTCCCTGGTCAGCGCGATCGTCTGACCCTCAGCGACAAGATCTAGTACTTCTGCTAGGTTATTTCTAAAATAGCGCATCCCAAAATATTGCATGGCATTCTTATATACAATGTATACCGTGTAAGAACAGGAACTCAAAAAGAATGTCCGAAAGTTCGCGCCCAGAAGTTATCGCTAAAGTAATGTCTCTCAGGAAGAGTCTGACTAATCGGTAAAATCTAGCACCCTTGATTTTCCTCTAAAGCTAGCGCAAATTTACAGGTTTGTAAAGAATGTAATCGGTTGTAGACGCCTAGTTATGGAATTGCCACGAAGCAGAGTTTATCGCGAGCGATGCCATTAATCGGCACTGGCGTATTCAGTTTGCGCGTTGAGGCTTTGCACTGCGCGGTTAGCCCACCCTTATTAATTACGACAATTTGCCTAGCTAGTTGTCCATCGGGACTGTTCAACCAGTTTGCAACTGCCACCCGCTCGTCCACTTTTTTCCAAGTCAATCCTGCTGCGATGACTGAGGTTAATGCCATCGTTGCGCCGATAGCATAAAAGAACCAAGGAATCTGTTGAATATGCGTCTGAATTGGCGGAGATTTAATCGTGTCGAGCTTACTGGTTACTTCTATTAATGTTTGTTCGTTCTGCACGACCTGTTTCAATAAGGCACTATTACCCTGAGATATGCTAATTTTCGCAACTAGATCGTCTGTATATCGCTCGAATGCAATAGGACTAAATTGCTCTTTTAAAATCTCCAGCGTTCGGTCTAAACTCTCTCCTGAATCTTTAATTCCATCTCGAACTTCAGAAAATTTTGCATCATTCTGTTTGATGTTTGCGCGAACTGTTTGGGCAATTCTTTCTATCAAACTATCTCCATGCGAATCTAAAATTTCTCTGGTATGATTTTCAAATCTGCCTACAAGGTGTGTTAACATTGTCGTAGCTTGTAAAACTTCAGCTACCGGATCGGCATCGGATATTTGATGCCGATCGACCGTTCTTTGCGCGAAATCTTGAATCCCCTTTACTTCCTGTCTGAGCAGGAATCCCAGAGAATCACGATCTGGTAGCTGCTCTACCTGTGGTACCGATTTAGGTACTTTAGACACTACAGGTGCATATTCATAATCATCTAATCGATCTGATAACATGGAATAACGATCCTCAATTTCTGTTTCACTCATTAAATTCGAGTCCTTAGTAACAAATAGTTAGATTTATGCTCCCATGAATACGCACGCGCATAACATATTACACTCGATACTTGAAAGAATTTAATAATTCAAGTTGTGACGATGAGAATAGACAAGTAAAAATGGAACTGACTGCACCTACCCCTGCCTTAATAGCAACTTCTGAAAACACTCCCATATTATTTGCTGCCAAGTTACTTGGATACTCAACACATGAGGGTATATCGATGAACAAAGCGATAATTAACAATCGAGTTTATCTAGAACTATTATCAATTATAATTTCGCAACTAGACCCGAATGCGTCTTGCCTGGAATGTCTCGATCGCAACCTCCTCTCAGCTAGCGATCGAGAACGCGATCGGTACCCAATCAATCGGTCGGCATTGAATGACCTGCAAGTGATGCAAGATGAGATAATCGCAGTTGCTGATAGTAAAGCAATCTTCGGCTACGCACTGATAATCCTGCTAAAACCTAGTATAGCCAATTCCGAACTAGCGGCTGCTCAGAAAAGGCTTGGTGAAGCCATAACTCGAATTAATAGACTAACCGATATAATCGGGCTACTGCTGACAAACTTCGGGGATAGTGGACTCAAGTTGACGATTGAAGTTAAAACTGAGCTTGGAGTAATTGACTTATTTGTCAAAATGGCAGATTTGCGAAATTTCGCGCTCATGCTCAGAAGTAACGGTAACAACTACATTATGTGGCAAAAAGATCGAAAGCAATTTTATATTCGGCATACGGGGATTAGAGGATTAAAACACTGGGGTACCACCACACAGATCCTGGAAACCTTCAACTTGCAGACAAATTGGTTACAAAAAGTCAAATCACCAATTATCGGCTCTACTGCTTCCCAACGTAAGAAACCAATCATTCGAGCGATCGTCCTAACTGGCGAAACCGAATTAGATAAATTGCATCACGATCCTGAAGCCAAGGTAGATTTTGGGCGGACTAAAGTAGTTAAAATCGATGCTGGCTATACAACCTACCTACTTCAGTCTATCGACTTGGTTAAATTCCTCATGCCACCAGTGGAAAGCTGAAAATGACGCACTGTTAACCTGTTGCACTCGATCGAACAACCAAAACGCTCGATTCCCATACTTGTGAGGATAAAAGTCACCATAAATCATCAGTCTAAAATACTACCTAAAGTTACTTAAATAAGGTAATATAAATGCACACATATCAAAAAAGCCCCACGTTCTGACGCAAAAGGGCTTAATTGATAAACTTATTCAGGAGTTATTAGAGTTAGGTCTAAGTCTTCAGCTTGATTCTTATCTCAAAGTCTTACCCGAACACACAATCATAGTTTTAAGACGCTATGTTTGCATTATAACCAGTTTTGGTTATAATGTCTACCCTTGCATGATGTAACTTTTATCGCATCATCGCAGGGATTCGGGTAAAGGAGGTAAAGATAAAAAATAAAGACTTAACTGAAGCTCTATGACTCCATCAGGAGCCAAATGAATCTTCAAATCGACATCTACGCCCAACTCGCTCGACTATTCCACCTTGGCTATCGTTTCATCAAAGCCAAGAATACCGATAAGCCTCAGTGGGAGACAATCGGTAAATACCAGCTCAAAAGTGGCGGATTTATAAAAGACTACGCCAGCACCTTATTCCTGCTCGGAGTGGGATTCGGAGCCAGCACCTTCTACGCTATGCTGGATCTCGATATTGGTAGCCCTTACCATCCAGCGAATAACCCCAAAGCTTTCCAAAAACTCCTCCATACTTTAGAGAAAAAAGGGCTAACCCATCCAGTCCTCATTCAAAGCTCCAATAGCGGCGGCATTCACGTTTACTACTTCTTTCCAAAAAAACTTCATACATTCCGCGTTGCTAGTTTTATCCACGTCACCCTGATTAATGCGGGATTCAAGTTCAAACCAGGACACCTAGAAATTTTCCCTAACCCCAAGCCATACAGCACCAACGGTAAATTCAGCAACTATAAGCCCCATCGACTGCCCCTGCAACCAGATAGCGGTTCTTACATACTCGATCGCTGGGGACATATCGTCATGAATGCAGAAAGTCTGACTCACATCGGACAAGTTTCGATGTTTCTGAGGTTAGCTGAAGCATCCGCCGCCGCACACGGCGAAGATATCGCCAAAATTGAAACAGCTCTAGACTGGGCATATCAGCTCTACACCCACAAAATTGCCAAATATCAACATTTAGACCGTGATTACAGCGAAGCAGCCAGGGAATGGCTAGAAGACCTGTTGTTAACAATGGCAATTGGCTGGACGGGGAAGGGACAAACCAATCAAATGCTTCAAATCCTCGTTACTTATGGCGTAGTGTTCAAAGATCTGGAAGTTAAACAAGAGCTATTTGACTGGGTACATGAAACAGTTCTCGGCACTAGGGGTTATGTAGAACATTGTAATCACCACCGCGACATTGAACCCCGAATCTGGGACTGGGTAAATGCAACGATCGATAACGAATACTACGTAAGCTATTGCGGATTCCCCGCCCGACGTGGCATTGGGATCGATAAATTAGTCAAGCATATCAAGAAAAAGGAGCGAAAAGCTAACGCACACAATCAAAAAACCGCAGAACAGACACAGCAGCGACTAACAACGATCCTAGCGATGCTAGGACAGCTACCCCGACTGATCACCGACCGAATCAAAGCGATTCAAACAAAGTGGCAAGATCTGTATGATGAAAAAGTTTCAAGCGTGACACTATATCACAAAAAGTACAAGTCACTGTGGAATGGAAGTCTAGCAAGTGTAGAAATAGCAGATTTAAGCGAAGATTTTACCCTAGAGCTAAAATCCCTAGAAACAAGCTTGGCTGCGCCATCAACTCAAAAAGTAAGTCAAGACGATCGACAAGAGCAATCGACTGATAATGCTGACCCTGCAACAGTATTTTATCCTAAAACCTTATATGAAGTGTTTGACAGAAATGGAGGCTTGGGCACCGCAGGGGCACAGCCCATCACCCCCGAAGGTTCTGCTACTCCTGAAGATTCTACTCCTGAAGATTCTACAAATCAGTATATCGAACATCCTCAAACTCAAAGTCTAGAACGATCGATCCCACTTCAAGAGCAAAACACTCTTTCTACAGTTATCGAACTAGTTGGCAAAATTAGAGAATCAAACCTACAACTAGAAGATAACCTGTTACTTGAGATGTTACGTCATCCTCAGTTCGATCGAATCGAATCACTACTGGAGATAGGATCGCAGTTACTCCGTGCCAATTCTTGGACTGAAGTTGAAAGTATTACCAAAGAATTATGTTCGATCGATAAGCAAGATCTATGGCAATCTCTCACTTTTGCAGAGCGGTCTAAAATTAACGCGCTTAAAATGCTTCAAAAGTTACCTCCTGAACCAGAGATAATTCTTGAGCCGATTCCAAGTATTTGCGATCCTAGTGCGGTTGCTGTATCGACACCCACCCCAAATGTCGAAATTGGTACGCGGCTGCGGCGCAATCGAATTAAGGTTGCTGCGAATCGTTATGTTGAGGTAATTTTAAACTGTGAAGTTATCGGACGCAATGGCTTAAATTGGATGGTGCAATCGCCACAAGGAGGTCGCTATAACGTTTCTTCAGCAGCACTTGAAGGAGGTGAATGGGAGATCGAAATCGGTTCGTGTGAAGCTGGGGAAAGTTTACCATCGGGCAAGTCTACTCCGTTTGGTATTGAAACTATCGTTCGAGCGATCGACGGATTTGTAGGTAAGATCGCTCGGATTTATAAGTACAGTAAGGA
>NZ_JBGSQZ010000125.1:0-15891 GCF_041737865.1 Chamaesiphon sp. | reverse complement strand
TACTCCCTCCCCTTTATAAGGGGAGGGCTGGGGTGGGGTAACGGGACTACGCACCAACTCAAAATTATCAAACAGGGCGATCGTCAACAGACATTTATTATCTTTCTACTTTATCCTGTCGATCGCCCAAAATACTTAGGAGCCTAAGTAGAATCACAACGAATATATCGATCCTAAATCAACCCAGAATACTGGTGCGTTACGGCTATCGCCTAACACACCCTACATCAACATAGCTTTTTATTTAGGATTGCTATGTTAGTCAGTTAGATACTCAATGCTGCTTTGATTTTAGAGAGGGCTGAAGCTTCGGTAGGACTGACTTTGGGATCTCCCGAACCGAATAATCCGCTGCCAGCCGCACTGGCAACGGCTTCAGCACAAGCATAGATAAACTGTTTGAATTGGGTAATTTCTTCAGGTGTCGCCTTAGTGCCAATCGTGGCGATCGCAAGATCGACAGTCGCAATTGCATTTGTGACGATCGCGCCAGACTCGATATCTTCGGCTTTGACATCTGGCTTACTGCGCTGGATTTTGCCGCTAGAGAGCACCGCTTCGGAGAAAGTAGCTTGGACGATCGAGTTAGTTGGATATTTTTTGGCTGCACCAGCGAGTTCTTTGGATAGTGCGACAGCTTCGATCGCTGTCGAAACAATCCCCACATCAGTTAGTGCTACTGCCATCCCGATCGCCATTGGAGCTTGAGCGATCGTATTTAGTTCTTCGGGAGTATATGTCATGAGCGATTAACTACTTGGTCTGATAGGACTAGATGTATTTTAACAGTTTCAAGTTAATCGACTATTAATTGAGATAATGAGAGAAATCGCTCATCTCCCATCTGATATGGCAATTATCTCCTCCAAACAACCAGCCGCCGATGCCCAACAACAACCCAAGGAAAGGAAGAAACGTACTCCCAAGCAGTCAGCGATCCCGATCCAGTTAGCATCTGTGGACTCAGAGATATTACAAGCAGAGATCGCCACCACTGAAGAAAAGATTCAGGAAGAAAGTCTCCGACCTAGTAGTATCAGAGAATATATCGGTCAAAAAGATCTTAAAGGCGTACTCGATATTGCGATCCAAGCGGCGAAAGTCCGTCAGGAATCCTTGGATCATTTGCTCTTATATGGGCCGCCAGGATTGGGTAAAACCACTATGGCTCTGATTCTAGCGTCGGAAATGGGCGTAAATTGCAAGATTACGGCAGCTCCAGCACTGGAACGTACCCGCGATATCTATGGGATTTTGATGAGATTGGAGCCAGGAGATATCTTATTTATCGATGAGATTCATCGCTTACCACGAGTAACTGAAGAAATTCTCTATCCAGCGATGGAGGATTTTCGGCTGGATATTACTCAAGGACAAAATGCTACTGCTAAAATTCGGAGTATTGCCCTCCCCAGATTTACATTAGTGGGAGCGACAACCAAGATCGGTTCGCTGACAGCTCCATTACGCGATCGATTTGGATTGGTACAGAAGCTCCGCTTTTATGAAGTAGACGAATTGACGCTCATCGTCCAACGGACGGCGGAAATTTTGAAAACAGCGGTAACTCTAGAGGGTGCGGTAGAAATTGCCAGACGTTCACGGGGAACGCCACGGATTGCCAATCGATTGTTGAAACGGGTGCGGGATTATGCACAGGTAAAAGGGTATGCTCAAATCGATGGGTCGATCGCTAGTACCGCGATGGAGATTTATAATGTCGATCCATTAGGATTGGATTGGGTCGATCGATTGTTGCTGACGACGATGGTGGAGCAGTTTAATGGTGGGCCAGTAGGATTAGATGCTTTAGCAGCCTCTACAGGTGAAGATAGTCATACGATCGAGGAAGTCTACGAACCGTATTTATTGCAAATCGGCTATCTCCAACGGACTCCACGCGGACGAGTGGTGACGGCTGCGGCGCGGAAGCATCTAGGCTTGAAAGGAGGGGACGATCGTACCGAACAGTTGTCTCTATTGGAATAAACCCGTATGCCCTCATCCCCAGCCCTTCTGTCTCAGGGAGAAGGGCTAGGGATGAGGACAAGCTATGGGATTTCCATCGATATCTTGCTAGCTACATGGAAAGCCGAAAGATAAGCAAGTGGAACTCGATCGCCACAAGTTTGCGCTAATATATCTCTCAATTGTGCTAATAGCTCGTGTCGGCATTCTGGAGATAGAGCGATCGCAGGTGAATAAGTAGTCAAAAGTTGGAGATAATCATCGATCGAGTAATTTACTTGATTCGATCGGGATTCTTCTTGTAATTCTGAGAATAGACCAGAATCGATTGCTGCTTTTGCAAATATTCGCATTTCGCTCAATTGAGTTTCTGGATCTTTGTACTTTGCCAAAGTTGGTATATATCGATCGAATATCTCAGTCAAATCATCGAAGATATGAACAGGTGGCTGCATCGCAGTATTCCATAATATTAGCGAACCGCCATCTTTCAGAAGTGATGCTGCCTTTATATATTTATATTCTGGGGCGATCCAGTGCCAAGAAGTTGCCGCCACAACTGCATCGAATGTTCGAGCTTCTGGTTCACATTCTTCAAAATTGGTGTTAATTATTTCTACATTAGGATATGCAGCCAAATTTTGACAAGCCACATTATAAGTCTCTAAACTTGGTTCTAAGGCAACGATCGACAATCCCATTTGAGCCAAACCAACTGTCGCCGTACCTGGGCCACACCCGACTTCTAAAATCTTCCCAGTCGCGGGGATTTTTGTAACTTCGATTGCGCGATCCAAGAATTCTGGTGGATATTTCGGTCGTACTCGATCGTAAGTCTGAGCAACGGAACCATACCAGCTTTTTCGCTGCTCCTGACTAGGTGTAAATGTTTGGTACCAGTTGAGAATTTCATCGGATTGCATAACCGGATCTGCTGCTAACGATCCTAAATAGTACCCACATTCCGCACTTCGGGAAAGTAGTATGAAAAAAGCTTGGTTTTACGTCGCGGCAATCGACGAGTTTCGATCGGTAGTATCGCTAAACTGTGGAGTCTTTGTGACTAATACGTGTCGTAAAAATTGAAGTGAGAAATGTGTTTTAAATATCAAATCGGCGGTGCGGATCTGAGTAATGATTCGATCGTCGCTACTAATTGGCTCAACTTGACAGGTTTAGTCACATACTCGTTAGCTCCAGCGTCTAGGCATTTTTGTCGATCGGGAGGCATCGCCAAAGCTGTCAAAGCGACAATCGGTATCCCCGCACACTCACGCATCTGACGGATCTGCCGGATGGCTGCGAACCCGTCCATACCTGGCATCTGAATATCCATCAGAATGATATCGGGATGATGGAGCTGGGCTAGATCGATCGCCATGCGACCATTTACTGCTTCGATCGGTCGATATCCCCGACTTTTCAGATAGCCTGTCATGGTTTCCATATTTGCCTGATTGTCTTCGACTACCAAGATCGCTGCTTTTTGCCCAGGTGCGGGGGTGGATTCGGGATTTATCGTTAGAGGATAGGCTACAGGTGGTAACGATGTGGGGACGGTGATTTCTCCGCTCGGACAAAAGGGCAAAGCTACCGTAAAACAACTACCCCGATTTAATTCACTCTGAGCTGAGACAGTCCCACCGTGCATTTCGACAATCCGCCTGACTAGAGCTAAACCTAGTCCGGTTCCTGCATACTGGCGACTGAGGCTGCTATCAATTTGGACAAAAGATTGGAACAGCTTATCCATATGTTCGGGAGCAATCCCGATCCCAGTATCGATAATTGAGAAGACGATTTGCTGTGGTGGTGCTGGATCTGTCTGCTCCCTCGTCTTCCCATCCCCTTGCCGATCGATTACCCGCACATCCAGGGCAATACTGCCACCTGCTGGGGTAAATTTAACTGCATTGCTGAGTAAATTGATCAGGACTTGACGACAGCGGCGATCGTCTAGCTGAATATTGATGCGGTGGAGGTAGTCAGGTAGTTGGGTAGTCAGTCGAATTTGCTTTTTCAGGGCGAGTTCTTTGATGAATAAGAGGCTATTTCGACAGAGATCTTGGATCGATACATCTGTCAGCTCCAGCTCAAACTTGTTCGCTTCGATCTTGGACAGGTCGAGAATGTCGTTGATGAGAGCGAGTAGGTGTTTGCCACTCTTTTCAATTAGGGACAGCGACTTACGCTGTCGATCGGTAATGGAGCCAAAGACTTCATCTTGCAGTCCTTCAGACATCCCCAAAATGGCATTGAGTGGGGTTCGGAGTTCGTGACTCATATTTGCCAAAAACTCATCCTTGAGCCGAGTAGCGCGGGCGAGTTCTTGGTTGGAGACTGCCAACTGTTGGTTGCTCTGACGCAATTGGGTTTCTACCTGGTGTCGCTCTGTCAATTCTTGCTGCAACTGCTCGAACAGACTCGCTTGCTGAATGGCAATCGCTAATTGGTCGGCAATTTGTTGGAGTAATTGGGCTTCGCCATCTTGCCAGTGACGATGGGAAGTACATGAATGGACGCTCAGTAACCCCCATAATTGAGTCTGACCTGTGGTATCGATCCAACTATCAGTACCATCTCCAGAGCGGAGCAAAATCGGTGCGACAATTTTGGATTTGACATATGTCATCCCCACCGACGCTTCTAACTGCACCGACCACGCATCCTGCATCACATCTACAACGATGCGAGGTTGACCCTGGAGGTAGAATTCCAGCTCTGCTGGGCAAAACTGTTCGCGTTCCCAATTCATCCCCACCAAGCCAGGATACTCAGGGGCGACAAATTCTTCAACAGCCCGAATTTTGCGATCGGGAAATACTTGAAAAATGGTCGCCCGATCGACTTGCATTAATTCATTGACTTGTTCGGTTGCTGTTGCTAAGATATCTCTGACTTGCAACGAATTGCGGATTTGCTGGGCGATCGCCCCAAGTGTCTGCTGTTGGCGGAGTTGCTGGGCGATCGATTCTTCTGCTTGCCATCTGACACTTAGTTCTAACTTGACTTTTTCATAGAGGGTAGCTTGTTGAATGGCAATCCCGATCTGTTCGGCAATATGTTTGATAAAGTCAACCTCGATCGGTTGCCAAGCTCTTGGTGCCCCACAATGATGGATACAGAGTAAACCCCACAACTGGATCCCATTGAGCAATGGTATGACTAAATATGCTCGTACCTGAAATTTTTCCAATACCTGAACTTCACAGTCTAGCAGTCCCGCGGTATAAATATCTTCGACCACATTGATTCGATCTTGCTGGTAGTAATCCGCCAACTTTTCGGCAAAGCAAGGATCGTGAAATTTCGATCCCAGAATCGAGTCAAAATTGGCAGTTACAGATTCAGCCACACATTCACTTTCGACAAAATTGAAGTCAGAGGAAAATTTGAAGATGCCAACTCGATCGGTTTGCATAAATTCTCGAATTTCTCGTACCGCCGTCTCAAAAATGGTCGGCAGTTGTAAAGATTTACGAATCCGTTGCGTCATTTCTCGCAACACAAATTCTCGTTCGGCTTGTTGCCGAATGGTGGTTTCGGTTTGGTGACGGATTGCTTCGTCGTGTTTGACTGCGCTGATATCGAAGTTAATCCCGATCGTGCTGTATGGACGATCTCGCTCATCCCGCTGCACCAAACCATACGATTTGATGAAATGAATACTCCCATCAGGATGGACAACTCGAAATTCTGGATCGAATTCTACTTCTCCGAGTAGGGCTTGTACTAGTTTGACTTGAGTGGCGGCTCGATCGTCGGGATGGATCGCTTGCACCCAGTCGGCATAAGTATTGCGGCGATCTAATTCCGAGTTGGATCTCGTCATTCCATATAGTTCATACATCCGATCGTCCCAAATCAACCGATCTTTGATGATGTCCCACTCCCAACAGCCCAAAGCTCCAGATTTGAGTGCCAATGACAACCGTTCGGATAGCTGATGTAATTGGGTTTCGGTATGTTTGCGATCGGTAATATCTTCATAAGTCCCTAATACCCCAATCGTATCGCCATTGAGGTTCCGCAATGGTAATTTGTTCGTTTTGACCCAAGCTGAGGTGCCATCCGCTCGCGTCTGGGTTTCGATAATTCCCAGTTTGGCGATGCCCGATGCGATCGTTTGTCGATCGTCAGCGCGATAAGCATCCGCTTCATGCGCTCCCCAGGGCAGATCGTAGTCGGTTTTGCCAATAATTTCTGTGGGCGAGCTTAAATTAGCATCTTTGGCGAAGTTATGGTTACAACCCAAAAAGCGCGACTCTCGATCCTTCCAAAAGACCGCCAGCGGGAAGGTATCAAATACAGTTTGCAGAAATTGCTGTGATTCGCCCAGATCTAATTTTGCCTGTTGATAAACTACTTGAGCACGACCGCAAAATATTTGGATTTGAGTTTCTTGCTCTTGCAACTCGGCACTTTGCTGTTGGACACTTGCAGTTAAAGCCGCGACTAAACGATCGTTGAGACTTTCCCGCGTCAATAGTCCTACTAAGCAATCTCTATCGTCCACCACTGGTAAATGGCGAATCTGGTATCGATCGAGCAAACTCATCGCCACAGCTAGATCCGTAAAATCACTAACCCGCAGCGTGACTAGATTTGATGTCATCACAGATCCAATTGTTAGCCGCTCCAAATCTTGCCGTGCGGCAATTAGTCGCATCACATCCGATTCTGTCAGGATTCCCAGCAGTCGCCCATCTTCAACAATTAAAACGCAACTAGATCGCGTTTGGCTCGGTAATTGAGGCGATTGGCTCACAGCATCGTCTATCGATGATGGGCAAACTAGATCGATGTCATTCCTCCGCACGTTGGCAATGCCACTCTGGAGCGCAGCCATGACGGTCGTTTCAGGATGCACCACGATCGAATCACGGATGATTGCTGCGCTCGGTTCGGGCTGTGGCAATGAGATGGGTTCGAGCATTGATTTTCGGTGAGGATGCTGTCTTTAGAATGCCCTCAATAGCGGAGTTAATTTGGGTAGTCAAATGGGCATTCTAAAAGAAATATCCCAAAGCGATCCTATGAGTAGCTCTTCCATCCTAATTATTGACGATGAACCAGATAACTTTGATGCGATCGAAGCACTTCTGTCGAGTGAAAGTTATCAACTGCACTATGCTAGTTGCGGCGAGGATGCCATCTCCGCTCTAGAAAAATTCGCTCCTGATGTCATCTTGCTGGATGTGATGATGCCCAGTCTCGACGGTTTTGAAGTGTGTCGGCGGATCAAATTGATGTCTCAGTGGCAGGGTGTACCGATTATTATGGTTACAGCTCTATCTGGAAAGGAAGACTTGGCACGCTGTCTCGCCGCAGGAGCTGATGATTTTGTCAATAAGCCCGTTAATGGTCTGGAACTACGGGCGAGAGTCAACTCCATGCTGCGAATTAAAAAACAATCCGATCGAATTCAATCTTTTTCCAAATTGCAGCGGAATAACATCCATTCCTTAGCAAATAATTTAAATGAAATCCGCTTAGATTTAGCTGTTGGTTTTCCTAATGAATTTAATTCACCATTGAGTATCCTCTCGGACAATATCGGGCATCTCAAGCAAAATATCGAACACCTAAGTTTGCCAGCTACACTCCAGCTTTTAGAATCGAGCGAACGATCGGTCTCCAATCTACACACATTAACTCAGAAATTTTGGTTTTATTTAAAACTTATCGTCGATACACCCACACCAAATCATACCGATCGATCTATCCCAAAATTCATCTTCGAGGCGATCTTGACTACTCGATCGGCCCAATTACCAAAACCAAATCATCACACTTGCGAAGTTGAAGATGTCACATTGGCAGTGAACGTCGATCTGGCTGAGTGGATTTTTAATGAACTACTCGACTATGTATTAGATCGCTACCAAGCTAATCTTTTTCTAAAAATTCACGGTCAAGTTATCGATAACGCCTTTCATCTATCATTATCTAGCTTGCAATTAAATAACCAGACCGCATCAAGTTCAGAGATCTCCAGTTTCATCCAATTTAATACACCCACTGATGAAAATCCAGAATTGGCGATCGGTTTAAAAATCGTCAAAAAGATCGTGGAGATTTATGATGGGATATTTTTGATGTCCAGTGGCGATCGAGATGAAATAACATTTTATCTAACTTTACCATTGGTGCCAAATAGCTTACCCACGATCGCCGAGCAGTTGGCTGTAAATACCGTGAGTCATCAGTCTTAGCTGCAACCATCCCACTTTCAACATCGATCGGGTTCTAATCGCAACCCTCAGATTCTCGCTGTCTGCCGATTAGCCGATCGCTAGCAGATCTCAAATGGGTTATATAGTAATTAAATGAGAGTAGGTGGGAGCAACTCTCTAATACCTTATCCCTGATTGTTATAACTTATGTCGATCGCGATCGCTGGAGAACGTAGTGGTGTGGGTAAAACCACTGTCACCCTAGCCCTACTCGCCGCTTTACGGCGCAGACAGCAGACAGTACAATCTTTCAAGGTTGGCCCAGACTACATCGATCCAATGTTTCATAGCTATGTGACTGGGAGAGCCTGTCGAAATCTCGACCCGATTTTAACTTCAACAGCCTACGTTCAGCAATGTTTCGATCGCCACAGTCAGGCAGCAGATTGCTCGATTGTTGAAGGGGTGATGGGGTTATTTGATGGGGCATCAGGGACGACTGATGCCGGAAGTACAGCGCAAGTCGCCAAGCTCTTGAATATCCCTGTCGTTTTGATCCTCAATTGTAGTAGTACTTCCCGATCGATTGCCGCGATCGCGCACGGTTATCGGACTTTCGATCCCCAGGTACAGATTGCTGGCGTAATTCTCAATCAAGTGGGTAGCGATCGACACCTCGAACTACTCACTGCTGCCCTCTTACCGCTCCATCTACCGATCTTGGGCGTACTCAATCGGCGCGATGACCTTCGCATCCCCGATCGTCATTTAGGGCTGATTCCAGCCGGAGAATTGACCGACTTAAACATCACACTCGATCGACTCGCTGATGTTGGCGAAGCTTGTTTTGACTGGGAACAATTATTACCACTACTCACTAGCCAACCGATCGCACAGCGTAGGAACGGGTATACTCTTACTTCCTCCTCCCTCCTACTCCCCTCCCAGGCGGGTCTGGGGGTGGATTCTAAGGTAAAATCACCTCAAAAAATCCGGTTAGCCGTAGCCAAGGACGCCGCGTTTAATTTTTACTACGCAGACAATTTAGACTTGCTGCGATTAGGTGCCGAACTCATCGAATGGAGTCCATTGCACGATCGACAGCTACCGCCAGATATTCAAGGACTATATTTCGGTGGTGGATTTCCCGAAGTCTTTGCCGAAACACTCGCCGCCAATCAGCCCATCAGACAAGCAGTAAAAGCCGCAATCGTTGCCGGAATGCCAACCTATGCTGAGTGTGGAGGATTGATGTATTTGTGCGATCGAATTGTTGATTTTGAAAACAGATCCTATCCGATGGTCGGCATTTTTTCAACGACAGCAGTGATGGGTAAACGATTAACTCTTGGTTATCGACAACTTACCGCTTTACAAAATAGTTTACTTTTAAATATCGGCGATCGCGTCTGGGGACATGAGTTTCATCGTTCCACTCTCACCGATTTACCCCCATCTCCTCTATGCAATCTTGAGGGCTACGAATCAAAATCGATCTTTGCACCTGAAGGTTGGAGTAGGTATCAAGTACAGGCTGCATATACTCATCTACATTTTGGAGCCAGCCCAAATCTACCAGAGCGATTTCTCAACCACTGTCGTTCATTTGGAAAATTAGTTGTAGCTCAAACATGATTTTATCGATCTCTAAAAATATCTAAACTTGCATCACCTAGATCTCGGAAATTTATGAGTTTGGTGTTAGGATCGGATGACGTCAGGTGCAAAAACTTGACAAACTTTCTATGTAAAGTGTCTACAAATTAACAAGTTTTCATGAACAAACTAATTCAAACCATTGCTCTAACTGCTGTAGTCTTCTCTCCATTGAGCCTGATTAGTCTGATTTCATCTGCTACCGCTCATCACACGTCTTCTCACGTTTCCACCGTAGCAACTGAGATCTCTCAAACCACCAAGAAAAAAAGCACCAAGTCTCAAATGAGCGGCAAGAAAAAGCCGATGAGTGGCATGGGCAACAAAAAGCCAGCTACTGGAGCAGCTAGCGATTCAGGTATGACTTCCCCTTCTGGTAGCGATACGCCGACTACCCCACCCCGCTCGACTACAACACCCTGACCTAAAGCTCTGCACAACAATTCAGAATCTGATAATTCTGGCACCAACAACAAGATTCCTAACCCAGGTACTACTGTTCCGGGCGCAAACCCCTTACCCAGCGGCGTTCCCAGCCTCCCTGCTGATGGTGGATTCAAGTCTCCTAGTGTTCCAAATAGCGCACCCAATCCCCGTTAAATAGTTGACAGTTGACAGATCGCTTTGAGAGTCTAAATCTATCTAAATTTACACCCTAACGTAAGTGTCTCAGGTACTTTCACTGGGGCACTTTTTGATTGGGAAGATCCACCTCGATCTTAGGAGTTAAGCAAATCAGCACAAATATCGATCGCATTAGAAGAGCCTAAAGTTTAGCTACTCCCTTCCCATCATAGAATTAGACATCTAGGGTAAAGGTGGATAGTGGATGGTGAATGGTGAATAGTGGATCTCGACTGTCTATTTCTTGGGTGGGAAGTGAGTAGTATGGTTTTCACCAGCTAAAGTTGAGGCAACCTCGATCGAGTCAACATTTACACCCACCTCCTCAAAAGCGTCATAATAAAGGTTGCGTGAGAGTATATTTACCATTTTTGATTATTTAAGTATTTGTTATGCCACGTCTCGATTCTGTTTCGATTAGTGCAGAGGCTATGCCTAACAGCAAGCAACTACCACCAACCACGATCCCGCTGTTATTGGCAAAAGATCGTCAAACTCTAGACAGCGACGCTAGTGCTACGATCGATCGGGTCGAGACAGAAACGATTTGTTTAGATTACGATCTGGCGATCGTCGGGGGCGGTATCATTGGCAATACACTCGCTGTCGCACTACAAAATTCAGGATTGCGGGTAGTATCGATCGAGTCTCAGGCGCAATCAGTGTCGATTGCCAAAAATCGAGCCTATGTGCTATCGATGCTCTCAGGACAGATTTTCGAGGGCATGGGCATCTGGAACCAAATTTTACCGTTAGTTACCCAATTTAGCCAAATTCAAATCTCTGACGCTGATTATGCGGGAGTCGTCAAGATGTATCCCCAGGATTTGGGTACCGAAACATTGGGTTATGCTGCTAGTCATGAGGTACTATTGACGGCACTCCAATCCAAATTGCAAACTGCTGCAAACATTACCACGATGTGTCCGGCGCAGGTAGTTGGGGTAGATTACACCGAGACTGGTGCAGAAATTACGATCGAAACACCAGATACCGCCACACCAATTAAAATTCGCGCTAGTCTAGTCATCGCCGCTGATGGGGCAAAATCTTCGCTAAGAGAGCGAGCTGGGATTGAAACTACTGGGTGGAATTATTGGCAATCCTGCATCACCGCCACGATCAAACCAGAAAAGCACCACCAAAACGTTGCCTACGAGAGATTTTGGTATGCTGGGCCGATCGGGGTGTTACCATTAGCTGATGGTCGCTGTCAGGTAGTGTGGACGGTTCCACACCAACAGGCTGAACAATTGCAGCATTTACCCACGAGTGAATTTCTTCAGGAGTTAGAGCATTGCACGGGTGGACTCTTGGGTAAATTGGAACTCGATAGCCAGCGGTGGCTATTTCCAGTCAAATTAATGCAGAGCAAGCAATATACCGCCCCACGGTTGGCATTAATTGGCGATGCAGCGCACTGTTGTCATCCAGTGGCTGGGCAAGGCATGAATCTGGGGATTCGGGACGCCGCAGCGTTGGCAGAGATTTTAGTTGCTGCTCATCAAGCAGGGGAAGATATTGGCAGCGACTCAGTGCTCCAGCGGTACACCAACTGGCGCAAGCCGGAGAACTGGGTAATTTTAGCTTTTACCGATTTTCTCGATCGCATGTTTTCCAATCGGATCTTCCCGCTCGTCATTGTCCGACGGTTTGGGTTACTTTTACTCGATCGCATTCCAGTTTTTAAATACCTAGCTCTCCGCTTGATGACTGGGTTAGCAGGTAGAATTCCCCAAGTGGCAAAGTCAATTAGTCAATAACATATCACCGACAATTCGGGCAGTTGCAGGTGCTAGTAAAATACCGTTACGATAATGTCCGGTAGCCACTAATATTCTGCCATTATTGCCAACTCGATCGATTACTGGTGCTGGGCGATGATTTGGACGCGGGCGCAATCCCTGCCAGGTGCGGACGATTTCTCCTCTAGCTAAGTCGGGACATGCTGAGATTGCGACTCGCTCGATTTGCTCTATACCTGCCGCATCCGCCACCATCACCCCATCCACGGGAAATTCTACCGTAGCTCCTACCCAATAATCGTTCCCTCCACAGGGGACGATGTTGACATCATCTTTGACGATAACTGGTTGGAAGTCGGGGTTTCCCAATTGTCGCGGTAGTCGGATTTGGATCGCTTGCCCTAAGACGGGTTGAATTTCGATTGGGGCATGTGGGGAAAGTAAACTAGTTGCACCCAGCCCAGCAGTGACGATGACTCGATCGCTAGTTATCACTGGTAGATCGGATGTCAAAAGATCGCAGCTATCTGGGTTATTTGCCCCAATAGACTCGATCGATCGATCGAAATGAAAATTCACCCCATTCATCTTGGCTGCAACTACTAGGGCATTGGTGAGGGCAACCGGATCGATTTGTAAATCTTGAGGAGAGTAAACTGCGGTACCTGTAAATCGGGGATTAAGTTGAGGAAGTTGAGTAGCTATTTTTCGCGCATTCCACAATTCTAAGTGCCACTCTTGTTCTGTGCGGGTAGTGACTAATTGCGTCCACTTCTCTAGATCGTCTTCAGCCGATAACAGTTTCACAATTCCCTGAGAATTATAGGGGATCTTCAATCCCGTCATTTTCTCTAGTTCGGGAATCAGAGTTTGATAACGGCGAATACTGTCTCGGCGGAGGTTCCAAGCACGACCTTTTACCTTCTGACTGATAATTCCCATCAACACCCCTAGAGCCGCTCCAGTTGCCGCTTGTGCTGGCTGTTGTCGATCGTAAACATCGATTTGATACAGATCTGAGCAACTAAGTTCGTAAGCAATTGTCGCGCCAATAATGCCGCAGCCGATAATACTGATGCTGTTAGACATTTAGGAATTTTAATTAAATAGATAAATTACGGTTTAAATTAATTGATATGGCAATCCCAATCAAAAATCTACGTTGATGTAGTTGATGTAGGGTTTATTGGGCTGCTGCCGTAACGCACCAATATTCTGAACCGGATTAAAATATAACCGATCGAGGGTGCCCACAACACATTAGCCTGTAAAGGCACCCTCGATCGCCGTAATAATACCTATGCTTGAGGAATCAGCTTCTCAAAACTTGCAAAATCCTTCAGAGCCTCGCCGTAATTGCGAATGGCGATTTTGTAATCATTATTACCAGCAGCTTCATCAATTTTATTGAGATGCACAAAAATCTCCTTACCAAGGGCTAATGCTTGCTCCTTAGTTCCTGGTAATAACTCCCTGGATAAACCAGACATCCGAGTTCTGAAATCGCCTAGAGGGCCATGAATGAAGGATTTGACATTGTTCCAATCACGGTTTTCAATGAGAGTAGCCAGTTCTGGTAATCGATCGCTCAATGCGACCACATTCTTATTCGTAGCTTGAATTTGGGCAAGTTTTGCAGCACTATAAGTTGGAGCCTTGGCTTGAACACCATCACCACAGCTAACGATGAGGACAGAAATAAACACGAGTAAAATGGATATCAGCGGACGAAATAGAGACATGATTATCTGAACGATGAGAGGTCAATTAAATAGATCGTACTCTGAGCATACTAGAATTGCTAGGTTCCAGACAATCCATCTTTTCGGTACGATCTCAAGCATAGAGACGATCTAGAGCAGATTATCTAAATATTCTGACACCCTACAATCACTAATTACAAATTTTATGTTCAGAGTATTTGCTAAAGATTACGATCGTCAGTTCGAGCGATGGACAGATGCTCTGAATGCGGGAAATTCGCTCAAATCCAAATGCAAGAGTCTATTTCAAGATGTTCGCATTTTTTATGGAGAAGAATTAATTTGGATCTATAGTCGATCGCACACATATCCTCAGTATATTGGCGCAGGTGTATACGACAAACTAGCCCGATTGTTTATTACCGAAAACGCCACGATGGTAGTAGTTGAAGTAGATGATGCAGAGCAATCTTGATGTATCCTCCTTCCGACTATCCGATTATTTAGCGTACTTCTCTACCTGGAAGCTCAAATTTGATGAACATTAGTAGTCAATTATCCTTAAATTAAGCCCAAATTTGAGTACTATATCTTTAACGTACCAAACTTAGCGCAGAACACAGATGTTAAATATTCAAACAGCTTCGAGATTATTACCAATCCTCGCCCTATTCAGTGGCTTAGTCTCAGTTTTTCCCGCCAATCCAGCTACATCCCAAAGTTTGCCTGGGTTCACCTTATTTAGTGGCGTCGATCCATCAAATCAACTTAGCTATCGTTTAGACTCCGGTAATCGTAACACAGTCGATCGCTATCGGCTCAAAATTCCTGGCTCAAAAATCAACCGTCTAGGTGCCGCCCAACTTCAAATCACTTACCCTGACTATTACAAAGGTAAATTCGATGACAAAGCAGTAGAAGTCTTCGTAGGCGACAAATCAATTCCAGTTCAGTCTGTAGAGTGGAATCGAGAATCTCAAACCCTTCAAATCGATCTCGCTCAAAGGATCAAAACCAAAAACGACATCGAAGTCGTACTTAGTAATGTCCAAAATCCTGATGGAGGGGGGATGTACTACTTTACTTGTCAAGTCAAAAGTAGTAGCGACTTTCCTCTAGCTCGGTACATTGGTACGTGGATTGTAAATATTGATTAGAGCGCGTGATTTTGAAGTCTAGCCGAAACTGGCGCACAGGGAGGTCCATAACTGAGTAAATAGATTTTGGCATTCTGTTTCCCGATCTAAAACCACCTGGCTACACAATTAACCTGTAGAAGTGCCCTCAATGGGTGCATTCATGCTTTGACTAGTCTCAACGTATTAGTACAAGATGAAAATACATCTACTCAAATGGATCTTCGAGAAGTATTTTTGAAAAATATATGACTTAAATACCTCAACTTCAGTAGATTTAACAGTAAAATCCGATCTGAACCGATATACAGCAATAGTTTGAGCCAATTTCGCTCAAAAGCTTGACAAACGCTGGGAGTTCGAGTTATATTAATAAAGCGGTCGAGGGAAACAGCCAACTGCGAACGACGCAAGTCGCTCCCAGAGCCAATCTTGAGATCCTGAACCTAGACAACTATATAGTTTGAAAGCCTATACAACCTCGTTAAATTCGTTAACACGATTATAACAGGTCAATCCAGTTTTGGAAAGACCGAGACTTTGTAATAAGTCTGAAAAGAATTACACCGAGCCAATTCTAATGGCTCTCTATTATTATGGAGAGTTTGATCCTGGCTCAGGATGAACGCTGGCGGTATGCCTAACACATGCAAGTCGAACGGGTATCTTCGGATATTAGTGGCGGACGGGTGAGTAACGCGTGAGAATCTGCCTTCAGGATGGGGACAACAATTGGAAACGATTGCTAATACCCGATATGACGAAAGTTGAAAGATTTATCGCCTGGAGATGAGCTCGCGTCAGATTAGCTAGATGGTGTGGTAACGGCGCACCATGGCGACGATCTGTAGCTGGTCTGAGAGGATGAGCAGCCACACTGGGA
>NZ_JBGSQZ010000306.1:0-8377 GCF_041737865.1 Chamaesiphon sp. | reverse complement strand
TTGTCATCCATGACACCAGCTTTTAACCAAGCTCGGATTTGTCTCCGTAGGGTCGGGAATGTATTTAATTTTGATAGAAGAGTTTGGTGGTTGATTTTGTCGAAGCATTTACTAATATCCGCATCCAACACGAATTTACATCGCACACAGAACTTATGGTAATTTCTCCACCCTCGAATAACTGAACCGCATTTATTGATTCTTTCTTCGAGTGTGAATCGACTATTTTTCATCATTTTCTTCACTTTTGTCTTTATTACCTTTACGGACTTTTGACTCGGTGTAGAAATAAATTTACCATTGGGTTTGACTGAAAAAGCCCACCCAAGGAAGTCGAAACCCTCTGTACTCTGTACTAATTTGGTTTTTGCTTCTTTAACTTTCAATCCTCTAATTTCTAGGAATTGGTCAATCGCTTCTCGCAAGACTTTAGCATCATTATCTGGTTTAAGTACAAATACCACATCATCAGCGTAATGGAATCCATTTAATGCTTCCACCTGAATTGTGTTTCTTCTCTTACCCTTGATTCTATATCTAATTTGATGTCCTACATCTTCTAGTCCATGAAGGGCGATGTTGGCAAGCAGAGGGCTTATGACCCCGCCTTGAGGTGTTCCGGACTCGGAGTTTGGGAACTCTCCTTTTACTCCGGCTTTGATAGCTCTATAGAGTCCGATTTTTGCTGCTCTTGGTAGTTGGACGCTCCGCTTAATGAATGTGTGGTCGATAGCGTCGAAGCATTTTTCGATGTCTATTTCTAGGATTCTTTTCGTCAACCCATTAGCATTTCTATTTAGATTAATGTAAAGTCCATTTTGGACATCGTGACAGCTTCTTCCAGGTCTAAATCCATAAGAATTGGCGTTAAACTCGGCTTCTGCTGATGGTTCCAAGGCATATTTGAGAAGACATTGATAAGCTCGGTCAGCTATGGTTGGTATTCCTAATCCGCGTTTTGTACCATCTGCTTTGGGAATCCATACCCGTTTTAAGGGTCGATGTTTCCATTGCTTCCAGTTTTTCACCAGCACCTCATAGAGTGCTAATCTTTCAGCGGGTTCGAGGGCTTTCTTACCGTCCACCCCTGCGGTTTTTCTACCCATATTTAGCTGAGTTACTTGGCGAATTGCCAGCAACTTTGCTGCTTTGGAGTTTAATAAAAGTTTCTGAAGTTTACGCACTAGTCGTAAATTTTCATTTTTGTGAGCCTTGAAGATTCGCACTTGTAATCTGAAGACAATCTTCCGCAGCTTTCGCCAAGGAATTGTTTTCCATTTATCGCTCGGTTTTAAGTCCGTCGTCATAACATGATTTACGTGTTCTGAATCTATCTATGTAAACCGTAACCAGTTGTCTTCGAGTCCTGCCTCTTAGATTTTCGGTTACATCTTACCAACTCTTCCCGCTAAGTCTTATTTAATGACTCCATTCTTTCTAGTGGCTTATCCTAGATTCTCAACAGAAGGGTAAAAAGAGCCGTTTTATTCGTTCCTTAGTTTAGTTATTTTGCGGTTTTAGGTTCCTTCATTTCGCCCATCACTTCCCAGGATTGCAGCTAGAGCTAACATTCTTCTGCGGGACTTTATATGATTCTTCGTTATTTCTAACGAGGGTTTTTGGACGCTTTTTCAGAGGGTTCAGACTTAACTTAATCATTACACGCTTACCTGACGGGTATCTGCCTGTCTTTTGACTTTGCGGTTTCGTTATTCCCGTACTATTCCCAGCTTCACTTTTAGAGTTGTTCTCTCTATCTATATGGGTAGTTTTGGCATCACTCCATCCTGAGAGGGTAGGACTTGCTTACTTTTGGGTTTCAGCGCACCTACACTAAACTAAAGTTATCCTTACTTTCTTTTATGTTTCGGATGAAACAAAGGCGGCGTAAGGACTTCCATCCCCATAACTAGAGTTATGTTTTAGGAAAACGAACCGCACATTAGCAAAACCTCGGAGAATTGGGTTTAGTTTTGTGATTAAGGCTTCTTGTGTTGCTCCATCTAAGGCTTTAATTTCTTTGCCAATCCTTACAATCTTATAAAGTCTTGTTCGATGGCATCTTGACAACTTCTTCCCGATCTAAAGCCATAGGAATTTGGCTCGAACACGGATTCCCATTCAGGTTCTAGTGCATTTTTTATTATTGCCTGTTCGATTCTGTCGCGCACGGTTGGGATTCCGAGCGGTCTTTTCTTTCCATTAGGTTTCGGTATCTCCACCCGTCTGGTTGGTTTAAGGTTTCCCCCTTTCCAAGTATTTACCAGAATTACTCGTTGCTCTGGGGTATTGATAGTCTCCTTGTCAATTCCTGCCGTTGCTTTACCTTTGTTGGTCTGAGTAATACGTCGAACAGATAATAATAAGTTTGCGTAGCTTCGTTGTCTGTACGGCGTGGGCAGATAAGGATTCACACCTGAGTTTGGTGGGAAGGACTTGCACCTTCATCAATCGGATAGTTAAGCTAGTCTTTGAAGACTTGGCTCTAGTGGCTATTTACGGAATGAATACCGATATTTCCCACTAAACGAATCGCACTTTTATTGTTAGTTAAGGACGAGCGAGATTGTTAACGTTAAAGGAGCCAGCAAATACCGTTGCTGGATGTTTGATATTCTCGATCGGTTTGCGAGTATCAGTAATCAACCAATCCAACGAAGCGGCTTGAACATCGATCGTCGCACCATCTTTATCGACACAATATCGTCCGAATACTAATTTATCAGTTAGCTCTATGTCAGCTATGCGAGAATACTCAAAAATCACACTGTTATTGATGTGTGCGCCACTACAAATATGGCAGTTACGACCGATCATTGCGGGGCCAGTGATTTTAGCTCCATCTTCAATTTTGGTCATACCACCAATATAAACAGGGCCTGTAATATCTACTTTGTCCCAATTAACCGCCACATTAATTCCGGTAAAAACTCCTGGCATTACTTCAGTTCCAGGGATTGGTACGTTCTTAACTTTACCCATCAAAACACTGCGAATCGCTTGCCAATAGTCGGGGACTTTTCCAATATCTACCCACTGAAAATCCATGGGAATCGCATAAAAAGGCGCACCCATCTCTACTAATTTAGGAAATAGATCGGCACCAATATCATACTCTTGACCCGAAGGAATATAATTCAATACTTCTGGTTCAAAAATATAAATCCCTGTATTAATATTTGTACTCAGAGCTTCTTCTACTGAAGGTTTTTCTTGAAAGGCTTGAACCCGACCATTTTCATCAGTTACTACCACTCCATAGCTGGAAACTTCATCACGGGGTACCGATTTCGTGACGATTGTCGCTAGCGCACCTTTTTCTCGATGCCATTTAACAGCGGCGGTGAGGTCGAGATCGATCAGTGCATCGCCACACAACACCACGAAGGTATCATCAAAGAAGGGATAAAAGTCTTGAATCCGGCGCATCCCACCAGCCGAACCCAGAGCCTGTCCCTCTAATTCGCCATTTTCGCGGATCGTTCCTTCAAAAGAATAGGCAATTTGCACCCCAAATCTCTGTCCATCGTGGAAATAGCTTTCAATTTCCTTGGCAAGATGGCTGACGTTGACCATGATTTCGGTGAAATCGTGCTGCTTGAGCAAGTCCACCAAAAACTCCATCACTGGCTTGTGCAAGATGGGAATTAATGGTTTGGGGATAGTGTAAGTAATGGGACGCACACGGGTACCTTTCCCAGCAGCCAGAATCATTGCTTTCATATTAAATCTTGGATACCTAATTTCCCTAGTTTACACACTGTAGCAGCGATCGATTGTCACTTACACCACACTAAGCCCCTGTGAGAGGATAGCTAGTTCATCTCTACCGATTCTAGTTCCAGTCTACGGATTGTCAGGGTCTGATAAAAATCTGCTTGATGTAGTTCAACTTTCGATTGAGCTGATAATAGTAATAATGCCCAAAACACACCCACTCGATCGTGATTTGCTCCATGATGTTGTCCTGGAACGGGTGGAAACTTATCTGACCAGAGATTTACGAGGTCATCAAGCGTCCAGAAATCAGTCTCACTAGTATAGGTGACGAGAAACTCTGCCACAAGTGCCGCCATTTCGGTTAAATTCTCATCGTGAGCAAGTCCTGCAATGGTTTGGGTAGCTTGTTTCACCGACATCGCTTTGCTCCGAATCGGGCGACGGCGAGATGGTTCGGCGATTTTATCAGCAATTTGGCTGAGTTGCTGGATCAGATCTTGGAGCGTTACCGGACGAGTACGGGGCGGCGGAGATGTCAGGCGGCGGCGAATATGTCGCTCTAAGTTGCGGGGTAATCCAGATCCCGCGATCGGTTCAAAGTCCAACTCTTCTTCAATAAAGTCAAATTCCACTTGAGATTGACTCTGCTCTAAGCTCTGTGCTTTGAGTAAAACCAGCATCGCCGCCCACAAAAATGCTTGTCCAGATTGAGACAGGTTGGCTTGTTTGTGTGCCAGAGATGCGTCAGCTTGAAGGGGAAGCCTACTCAAGTGCAAATCGATCGCATCGATGACTTTGACATCCCAAGGATCGATTTCACCACGTTGAGCAAGATCGATGAGCATGGAAATCCCCATCTGTGCCAGGGTATGCGGATCGACTTGGGGTTCGACTAAAGGGGAGCTATCCCGTCGGGGGGTTGATACCATTCTTGGGGTGAGGGATTAGGGGTTAGTACGGTTGGAAGAGGCAGTTAAATCTAATGTGGTGTAGCTTAATTGGTAACTCTACATCAAATTCAGCATAATTAACGTTGCTAGCTCGGATATTTTATGATTCCGAGCTAGCAAAATCACGATTTTCTTAATTAACCCAAGTTGCTGGTTGAAGGTATGATGCTGGATTTTTAAAACTAATCCAGTCCCCCAGTCCCCCAGCCCCTACTCCACCCGATAGCCAAGTTCTGCCAAACGCAAACCAGATTGTCGCCATTTGGGTTGAACCTTGACAAATAACTCCAGATAAACCTTACCAGCAATCAGTTTTTGCATCTGCTCTCTGGCATTACTCCCGATTTGCTTGAGCATTTGTCCACCTTTACCAATCAAAATTCCTTTTTGCGAATCCCGTTCGACGTAAATTGTGGCTAATACGCGGGTGATTTTGGCATCGTCTTGGACGCGATCGATCGTTACCGCCACTGAGTGCGGTAATTCCTCCCGCGTGAGCAGGATGATCTGTTCGCGAATGAGTTCGCCCATGATAAACCGTTCGGGCTGGTCGGTGACTAATTCGGGTGGATAATAATAAGGGCCAATTTCGAGATTTTCACTCAGACTGGCTTGCAGTCGATCCAAACCCGTCTCAGCAACTGCGGAAAAGTTAACTACCTGCCAGTTGTGAGCTGATGCGAGTTCGAGATAGCTAGCATCGATCGCATCTAAATGAGAGCGGCTCAGATCGGTTCGCAAATCGATTTTATTGATACCCAGAATAATTGGCGTTTTGACATTTATCAGCAGCTCGGCGATAAACCTGTCCCCACCCCCAGCGATTTCTATCCCATCGACGACAAATAAGACGACATCTACCGCACCGATCGCACTTTGAGCATTTTTGACTAATACTTCACCCAATTTATGATGGGGTTTGTGAATACCTGGGGTATCGACAAAGATCATTTGCGCCGTAGCTGTAGTCAGGATGCCCTGTAAGCGGTTGCGAGTGGTCTGCGGGACTGGAGAGACGATCGCGATTTTTTGACCGATGAGCTGGTTCATCAGCGTGGACTTACCCACATTCGGTCTACCAATAATCCCGACAAATCCCGATCGAAATCCCTCTGGTGCCGCCGGAATCAATCCCACACCTAAATCCTGCGCTGCACTAGCCGCACTATCCTGTTGAGCGGCTAGATAAGCCTCGACTACAGATTTATCATTGGGTGTGACTGGTTGGGATCGATCGGTCATGGGATTCTCACTGGTGATTCTCCTTCAGATCTTACCGCAGTCGTCGCGATCGATCCTTCATCCACCAGCGCATTGGGCGAATCAATTAATGCCAGATTAATCACAACTTTATATCCTGCGGCGGCAATAGCTGGGTACTGCTCCACAGTGAGCTGTCCCGCAGTCACCAATCGATCGGATACCTGAAGAAAATTAACGATATCTGCGATTGTGACACTCACTAAATTCATCCCCATTGACTAAAAACATCCCGCACAAAATTGAGAATCGATCGATAATGTGGGTAACATAAAAGGGAGTACCTACTCGCCGACATCGCCTCCACACTAAATTATATGCGAAGCGACTTGAATCCGACAGCGATAATCGATCCCCGCCTCGACGAACGGCTTGCCCAATTTGCGCGATCGCCGCAAATTGGAGTCTGGAATCATCTCGATAAAGCACAACTGATCGAAGATATTCGCGACAGGCTGCACAATCCCTACCAAATTCAACAAGGAGAGCAGCCTTTTTGTGGCCCTGCTGCGGTAGTATTTGAACTAATTCGCAAACAACCCGATCGCTACATCAATATCTGTCAAAGTCTCTACGAGCATGGTAGTTTTGAAGGCTATACCAAAAAAGTCGTCGCCTCTGGCAGATTGTGTCGCAGTTATGGCAACCTGAGAATGCCACAAGCTGATTGGATGATCCTCGCTACCCTCCGCGATTGTGCAAATACGATCGTTCCCGTATATCCCAAAGCACCAAAACTAATTCGCGAACTCAGCGGCATCACCAAACCCTGGGAAATCAACGGCTGGGTCAAAGAATTACTCGGCTATCCTCATACCAAATCTCACCCGACAATCTTATCTGGTGAATTTCGCGCCTTGCAAGTAGCTGACAGCACGATTAAGGCTGGCGGCGTGGCATTTGGATTGATCAATTCTCAAGGTTTGCTCGGTAATAACTCTTTTCTCGCATCCCGTTTTCATCGGATCTTTCCCAACCATTGGGTGACGATCTTGGGTAATATCTCGATCGAACCACCAACCAAGATAACTAAAAATAAGCAAAGTCGAGTCCAGTTTGATATCTATTCCTGGGGTAGGAAAATCCATGTCAATGCCGAGGCATCAACGATTAAAGATTTTTTCTGGGGTGTAGCAGTCGGTAAGTCATTGGATGAGACTATTTAGGAGAATTTTGTCAACGCAGATTAGAACAAGCAATATCGAGATAAAATTGCCCTAAAAATTATTGACACCAATGCCGATATTCTAAGCGATCGATCGATCGCATTTGGATAATAACAATCCCACGATGCCTAATTTACTTGCTTCTGGCACCCAACAAATCGCGTGCATCCGATCCATCTCTGCGGGTAGCGATTTTGTGGTTTCCAGCACGTCAAGGTTGATGCCCAATCCGCTCATATAAGGAGTCAGGATGAAAGTATAGCTCAACGCGATCGCCAGCAGCATGACAGCACCTGCAAATAACTGCTGTTTATTCTCCGCACTCGACGGTGATTCCTGACTCCATGCCCAAATACTACTCAGTGCAACCGCCGCACATAACAACTCTACGCGGTTAAAAATCCAAAAAATACTATAACTAGCAGACGCAAATCCACTACTCTCCATCATCCCTGTCGTCCACAGCGTAGGCATGATGACCAAATCTAAAATCAAACTACCACTCAACCAGAAACTCAGACTAGCGATCGCCACATTCTGCCATCGTTTTGATGCAGCCTCTACTGTCGATAATCTGTTGTTGTCTCTACCGTTAAATGCCTGTGTCATGATATTCACCGTTCGATCGATCTCTTACCATTCAGAATAACTTATGAGATTGATAAGTAGTTCTAATTTTTGTGTTGCACTAAGCTCTGTGCGCTCATAAATTTGAGCGGAAGTTAGCGATCGACCACTTCTAAATACCGATCTTCTATCAAAAAAGAACTGCGATCGAATTTTACGACCCAATAGTTACCAGGTTTGCGATCGGTAATCAGTCCGATCGCACCTAGCTCAAGTCGGCTCGGCGACAGCAACATCGGCATCGGCTCGGCGGTCTTTAGATATGTGGGTAGCGCAGTAATCCTCACCGTTGCGCCAATGTTAAATTCTTGAGACATAATTTATTAATTATCAACTATTAGTTACTAACAGCGGTCAGATACTCATTCACCGTTAGTTTTAATTGTACGATTTTAAACCAATGTTCAGAGCAGCGATGTCACAAGCGATCGAACGCCCGCGTTAATTGGCAATTTTGAGAATCGATCGGCGATTGTCAAATCAATTTTGGCATGTGCGATCGATTTTCACAAATGTGTGCTACCATAATGAATGAAGATTATTTTCGGCTGTATGGTTCTTTTTACAAGCTTTTCTCCGAATCTAACTCTCTACACCTACAGGATTCTGGAGACAGCGATATGTCAATTTACGTCGGCAATTTATCCTACGAAG
>NZ_JBGSQZ010000284.1:0-40626 GCF_041737865.1 Chamaesiphon sp. | reverse complement strand
TAATGAATATTTCTTGCCTTTTGCTTTCCGATGGTCTGGTATTTGCTTTAATTGTTCTGTGAGGAGCATTTAGACTAATTTCCTTTGTGAGGTAACTTAGTCTATCCTCATTTTTCTTCCGGTGTATGAAACCACCCTGCCTTTTGTAAGGGGGTTGGGGATGCACCGCTCAGAACGAAGTCTAATAGACTTGTGTGTGCCCTCCACCCTCTACTCTCTACCCTTTACTCGATCGGTAGTGATTCAGTCGATTAATTTTTATTGAATTTATCCCTTTGCCGCTAATTATGAGCAAATCAACAATGCGTTTGACTTCATTGGATGTCTTTCGGGGAATAACAATGGCGACGATGATTTTGGTCAATATGGCTAGTCTTCCCGATCGAGGTAAAAAATACCTTTGGCTCGATCATGCTGATTGGCATAGTTACACGATCGCCGATCTAGTTTTTCCATTTTTTCTTTATATCATCGGCGGATCGATGGCTTTTTCGCTGGCTAAATATACGAGTGGATCTGCACCGATAACTAGAAATGTCTACTGGCAAATTATTCGACGTAGCCTGATCTTGTTTGGATTGGGTTTGATTTTAAATAATCTATTCTGGAATTATAATTTTACCGATCCCAAGTTATTTGCTAATCTCGAACACTTGCGAATTATGGGAGTATTGCAACGGATCGGGATCGCCTTTTTGTTAGCTTCGATCGCGATCTTAACCCTTTCCCACAGATGGCTCTGGATTTTAGCTGTCGGGATTTTAGTTGGATATTGGTTAATTCTAACTTTTATCCCGGCATTAGATAATGCTGATGGCGTATTCACAAAACTAGGCAACTTTGGAGCTTATATCGATCGACTAATTATTACTCCAGCACATTTGCACAAAGGTTCTGGTTCGATGAGCGATCCAGAGGGCTTATTTGGCACCTTGCCAGCAATAGTTAATATTTTGTTTGGTTACTTGACTGTTACGTGGTTGAAGCGTCAGCCTGTAACGTCTCGGACTAGTCTCGATCTGTTAATGTTTGGATTAGTAGCGATTGTGATTGGATTAGTTTGGAATAGCTTTTTCCCAATTAATAAGAAACTATGGACGAGTTCCTTTGTGCTATTTACAACTGGATGGGGTTTGATTTCCTTGGCTGCTTGTTATGAAATAGTAGACGTTCGCAAGTATCGCCAGTGGTTAAAACCATTTGAAATCATGGGATTGAATGCGATTTTTATCTATGTAGCTTCGATCGTCTTAATTAAGTTATTAATGGTGAATGAGGTTTCTAAAGATAAATCTATCTATGAGTGGTTAAATAACTTGTTATTTGGATGGGCAGGTACTCTCAATAGTGGTACGATCTTTGCGATCGCGACTGTCTTAGTCTGGATGAGTGTATCGTATTTGATGTATCGCCAACGTTGGTTTTTAAAAATTTAGTGAATAATTTAATTAGAGTACATCCCGTCACTACTAGTGTTAGTATTGCTACACTATTTTTGTTCTTTTGCAGTAGTTTACGTCACTGGCTATATCATTCACATGCTTTCGATTTAGGAATTTTTGACCAAGCAGTTTATTTAATTAGCACTAGCCAAAATCCAATTGTCTCTGTACTTGGATTTCATATCTTAGGCGACCATGCAGCAATAATTTTTTACCCATTATCATTACTTTATCGAATTTATCCTGATGTCCACTGGTTATTCGCGATCCAAGCAGTTGCTTTGACTAGCGGTGGTTTTCCGCTTTATCATCTCGCCTTACAATCGAGACTAAATCGCAGTCAAGCAACTACGATCGTATTTGCTTATTTACTTTATCCACTGATCTTAAACAAGAGTTTATATGATTTTCATCCAGAGGTTATAGCTGTACCAGGATTTTTTATTGCCGTTCTAGCAGCTAGAAATCATAAACTTATTTGGTTTTGTGTTGCAACTGCAATAATTTTAAGTTGTAAAGCAGTATTATCATTAACGGTGATGTCGATGGGATTGTGGTTGATTGGATCTGAGCCTAAAAAAATGTATGGCACGATCGCTTTAGCTGCTGGATTAGGATGGTTTATTATTTCTACCCAGTTTATTATTCCCACATTCAGTGGGTCTGAGGTAGCAGCAGTATCTAGATACAATTATCTAGGTAGTTCTGTACTCGAAATAGCTCAAAATCTCCTAACCAAGCCCAATCTAGCGATCGACATTGGTTAAAGACAAGAAAAAATATCCTAATTTGGTCGATGATTTCGTTTATTCTGCTTGGTAAGATTGGATATTTTTGGTCTACTTATCTATCATCTTTAGATACACACCAAGCTACTACAATCGCAATTAGTAAGATCCGTGACACTGGGGCACTCCTCACCGCGGGAGAAGTAGCTCCTCATTTGACTCATCGCCCGATCGTCAAGCTAGCTTTTAATAGTCCAGAAGTAATTAAGATCGAAGATTATAAGTACATCTTATTAGATCGCAGACATCCAGGTTGGAATAGTAATGTAGATTTGATAAATAAATTAAAAGTACAGGCTGAGAATTCAGGATTATTTAATCTTGAATATCAGCAAAATGAAGTTTATCTATTTACTAAAAAATAGTCTTCATAGCAAGCGATCGATCGCAACATACAAGTAGCTAGGTACAAATATTGATTAGATAGAGATTATCTAAACCCTAGCTAGTGGGCAGTGCCTACCATACATGATACAAGTTGATATATGAGCCACCAGATCCCAAGAATTAAGCCAATCTTACCGCAATTAATCCTAATAGTAATTATATCGATCGCGAGTAGCATCCAGATTATTTGGTTGATGCTCGATCGATCTGTCCCCACTTGGGATGATGCCTCTCACTTGAATAATGCGCTAAATTACCAAAGAGTCATCAGTCAGATTCAACTCTTTTCACCAGACTGGTGGCACGAACTTTGGGCACAATCACCATCTTATACAGCACCATTTATCTATATTCTAACAGTTCCATTTCTAAATGTTTTTGGTAAAGCTGTTAATTCAGGTATCTTAGTTAATATCCTGTTTATAATCACTCTTGTCTTTACAATTTACTACCTCAGCAAGAGTGCGTTTAGTACTCAAGTAAGCCTATGGGCATCGGGTGTATGTTTGATGTTTCCATCTTTACTAAATGTCCAAACTATGTATATGCTAGATTATGGTATTGTTACCATGTCTTGCCTGACATTTTTGACACTAACGCTGTGGAAAGATGCAAATACGCGCTCAAAGAGTTGGCAATGGAGCTTAATTTTTGGAGTTACTTTTGGTTGTCTAATGTTAAGCAAACCAACGGGATTTTTATTTTTACTCTTTCCCATTATTTTTTTGTTATGCTCTTTCCTAAAAAATCGTAACTGGCTGGGACTAATGCAGTTTGGAGTAGCAATAATTATTTCTTGGTCGATCTTTGGTAGTTGGTTTAGTCAGAATTGGGTGACAATTATTACTTCAGCACTTGGAGCCAATGCGATGGGTAAAGCTGAGGGCGATCCTGGTGGTGATACTTTAGCAGGTTGGCTTTATTATATCAAAATTTTAACGCAACTAATTTCTTTACCGATATTAGTTACTACAATTGGAATAATACTGCTGTGGATATTAAGAAAAAATCAGATCGGTAATCCACTTAAAGATAGATCGTCTTTATGGTTACTGATATATTGTCTCGGCGGCTACTTTTTGTGTAGCCTAGCTACTAATAAAGATTCTCGATTTATTTTACCAATCTTTCCAGTATTAGGAATATTTATATCAGTTAGTTTTAATTTATTTCAAACTACTTGGGCAAGCAGATTAAGATGGGCTACAGTGGGAATAACTGGCTCGATCGTCTTAATTAATCTATTTGGTATTCCTGGGGCGGATAATTTACTAAAAGTACCATATATTGGTTATGGACTGATTCATAGAGTGGATGTCAAGTCAACATTTCCACACCAGCAAATTATTCAAGAAATAATTAACGATCGGCCATATCTCAAATCGACGATTGGTATACTAGCGTCCAGTCACGATCTTAATGCCGAAAATCTAAATTTATATGGTGCTTTAGCAAACTTTCAGGTTTATGCTAGATATTTTGTCAATAGTGCCAAAACAGATCCTCAGTTAATTGAGAAAGATCTTAAAGCTGTAAACTGGTACATTACAAAAACGGGAGATATTGGCTATATCGATCGAAAGTTATTAGCTGTCATCGAACAGAATCCTCAATTAAATCTCGATCGAACATGGCAAATGCCCGATACTAGTATTGTCAAGTTGTATAAACGCAAAGAGCCACCGATTTTAGTCGAACCAATCCCCGAAGATCTTCAGATTCGACTAGAAAAAGTTATTATTTCCCCATCTTCAGATCTAGCAGTTAATACTACTTATCAACTCAGTGGCGATCGAGATTCACTCCAGAATGGGTTACTATTACTGACATGGAAAAGTAAAGATCGCACTTGGAATCACGATCGAGCGATCGGATTGGGAAATTTATATTTACAGCACACCAGCAAGCATAGTTTTCGGGTAACTGAAAATTCAGCCATGCTACCCCCAGAAAAGTCACCACTAGGCGACTATCAGCTTACAGCCACCTACCTCGATCGAAAAACTGGAGCAGCATTTCCGCTAATAGTACCTGAAATTGAGGTTCGATCGACAATAAAGGATATATTCGAGCCAGACGCAATTGCTAAACTGCAACAGTTAAGTAAGTTATTTGCTCAAGGTAAAATAGACGCAGTGTTTGGTGAGCTTAATACCTTAAACCAATACGATCCCACTCAAGACTATTTAAATCGAGCACAACAAGCCCTAAAATATCGAATTAAACGGGGTGAATCTCAGTTAGAGCTAAAATATACCCTCGCCCTCACGCAAGTATTACAGCGGCAAATTGAGCCATTACTAGCTAACTTAACCACGATCGTGCGACAAGATTCCCAAAATCCATATGCCTGGATGTACCTGGGGGTAGTGAGATTGTATCACTGGCAGCCCCAAGCAGCCGAAACAGCTTTTCAAATGGCAGATAAATTGCCATCACCACCCCAAGAATTAGCCACCCTCAAAATAGTCTCAGCTTTATTCCGCTTCGATTTATTCCAAGCTTGGCAAAGATGGCAGGTATAGCCGCGATCGCAGTTGACAGTAAATCTAGATTTCAATATTCCCAAAGCTCGATAATCTCCACAATCACAGTAACAGTCGTCACTATCTGGGGAACACTAGACAAGACATCAATCACAGATACTAGCCAACTTATGGATGCGGATGAACTATTGTGGCGATATCGTGGTGGCGAACGGGATTTTACCGCAGTCGATGTGAGTGGATTTAGTTTAGTCTCACAAGACTTAATCGATATTGTCCTCAACCAAGCCGATTTACGTAAGAGCAATCTCACTTTTGCCTACCTCAATCGCGCTCAGTTACTCAAAACTAACCTTTCTAGTTGCAAGCTCAGTGGGGCGACACTCATCAGAGCCGATCTTCAAGGTGCCAATCTTCGAGATGCAGATTTACATGGAGCTAATCTTCAATTTGCCGATTTTCGCGGTGCAGATATGACATGGGTAAATCTCATCGATGCCAATCTGATGGATGCTGACTTGCGAAATGTCAATCTCAGTGGGGCTAACCTCAGTGGTGCTTGTCTGCGGGCTGCCAATTTTCGCGAAGAAAAACGTAGCTATAATTCCAATCTCCGTAGTGCAAAGCTCTGCCGCGCCGATCTCCGCAATGCCAATATGGCGGGGGCAAATTTATCGAAAGTCGATCTCAGTTATGCCAACCTCACTGAAGCAAATCTCAAAGGTGTAAATCTCACTGGTGCAAATTTGACAGGGGCAAAATTGAATAATGCCATCCTGACTGAAGCCAATTTGCACGAAGCACATTTACCTCACGCAGATCTCTCGCTTGCCAAACTCGAACGCGCAATCCTGACAGCCTGCGAAATGACTGGAGCAAATCTCAGCCGTGCAATTATGTCAAAGATTAAGTTAGCAAATAGTAATTTGAGTTATGCAGATCTCACTGATGCTCGAATGCACTATGCAGATCTGACGCGGACGATTTTGTGTTATGCAACGATGGTAGGCGTAGAATTGATTGAGGCACATCTAGCCAAAACCGATCTAGAAGACGCTAATCTAACAAATGCCAATCTGATGCGTTCAGAAATGAGCAGTGCCAGTACCATCGGTACGATTCTAACTGGTGCCAAGATGCCAGATGGTAGAATGTACGCCAACGTGTAGTGTCGCCACATGAACAGATCCCCGACTTCTTCGAGAAGTCGGGGATCTCGCGTAAGTGAAACGATCCGAGACTATATCTAGGCTCGGATTATCCCGTTGGCGTATCCCTCTGGGAACAAAACATTAACATGATTAAAACAGATCTAGATCTGTTAATGCACCTAAACTACTCGAAGAAACCAACTTGGCGTATTTGCCCAGAATCCCTGTTTGATAACGTGGTGCGGGGGCTTGCCAGTTGGCGCGACGAGCGGCTAATTCTGCTTCAGAGACATTTAACTGTAATAACCGTTGAGGGGCATCGATCGTGATACTATCGCCTTCATGAACTAGCGCGATCGTGCCACAGACATAGGCTTCAGGAGCAACGTGTCCGACTACCATGCCGTAGGTACCACCAGAAAAGCGGCCATCGGTGATCAAGGCGACGCTATCGCCCAATCCAGCACCAATAATGGCTGATGTGGGTGCCAGCATCTCCCGCATCCCTGGGCCGCCTTTGGGGCCTTCATAGCGGATGACGATAACATCTCCAGCTTTGATTTTACCTGCGAGGATCGCATCTAGACAGTCTTCCTCGGATTCAAATACTCGCGCGGGGCCAGTAATTACGGGTGTTTTGACTCCAGTAATTTTCGCAACTGCACCTTCACTGGCGAGGTTGCCTTTGAGGATGGCTAGATGACCTTGAGCATACATGGGATTGTCCCACTGGCGGATGACATCCTGGTCAGTGCGAGGGGTGCTGGGGATATCTGCGAGGACTTCGGAGATCGTTTGTCCGCTGATGGTGAGCGCGTCGCCGTGGAGTAAACCATGCTCTAGGAGGATTTTCATCACTTGGGGAATGCCACCCGCTTGATGTAAGTCGGTAGCCACATATTTACCAGAGGGTTTGAGATCGCAAATTACGGGGACTTTGCCGCGAATCACTTCAAAATCATCGATCGATAAGGCAACACCGATCGTTCTGGAGATGGCTAGCAGATGCAGTACGGCATTAGTAGACCCACCGACTGCCATAATTACCGCGATCGCATTTTCAAAGGCTTTCCTGGTCAATATTTGTTTGGGTAGGATCTGCTTTCTCACGGCTTCGACTAGCACGTAGGCAGATTTTTCAGCACTGACGGCTTTTTCCTCGTCTTCAGCCGCCATCGTCGAGGAATAGGGGATGCTCATTCCCATTGCTTCGATCGCGGATGACATGGTGTTGGCGGTAAACATCCCACCGCAAGAACCAGCACCAGGGCAAGCTTTCTGCTCGATCGCCAACAATTCGGCGGCATCGATTTTGCCTGCACTAAATTGTCCGACGGCTTCAAAGGAGCTGACGATAGTTAAATCTTTACCATTGTGATGTCCAGGCTTGATCGTACCGCCATAGACAAAAACAGCCGGAATATTCAGCCGCGCGATCGCAATCATCGCCCCTGGCATATTTTTGTCACATCCACCGATCGCCAGTACCGCATCCATACTCTGTCCGTTACAGACAGTTTCGATCGAGTCAGCGATTACTTCCCGCGATACGAGGGAGTATTTCATCCCCTCAGTACCCATCGAAATCCCATCGCTGATCGTGATCGTCCCAAATATCTGTGGCATCGATCCCGCAGCTCTGAGCGCAGCCTCCGCCCGAACCGCGAGTTTATTCATTCCCATATTGCAGGGAGTGATCGTGCTGTAGCCATTCGCCAATCCGACGATCGGTTTGGTAAAATCATCATCCCCAAAGCCAACGGCGCGAAGCATCGCCCGATTGGGAGAGCGTTGCACGCCCTGAGTAATAGCTTGACTGCGTTTGTTATCTGACATAATTTTTTTTAAACTCGATTTTCCCAGAAACTGCTGCACTTGTTCGCGCTATTCTCTTTTGACGGCTTCTGTTAGTGTCTATCTATTCTACGGGGTATTTGAATCCACAAGGGCAAATTAAGTTGTTAATTTGTGGCACTTAAATAACTGTCATGTAGATTTTCTAGAAAGCTCTCCCATTTGGGTAGAGTAGGGATATCTGAATCGATCGCATCCTTTAACTGCTATGACTGGCTCCGAACTCACCAATCCTAAATCTGACAATTCTCCGCTCCACTCCAGTCAACTCGTTCAATCGCGAGTTTCGCAGTGGTTGACCAAAATTATTCATCCCCTCGGTCGATATATCGTTCTTCCTGGCTTCTTTCGCGAGATTGAAATCCGAGGCAAAGAATATACTCCCTATACAGGTGCTGTAATTCTCGCCCCCACTCATCGAACGAGATGGGATGCACTGCTGATTGCCTATGCCATTGGGCCGTATGTCACGGGTAGAAGTTCAAGAATTATGGTAAGTGTAGATGAAATGAAAGGAATTCAAGGCTGGTTCTTGCGAAGATTGGGGTGTTTTGAGATCGATACCACCAAGCCCAGTCTAGCCGTTATTCGTCATAGTATTGATTTGCTCCATCAAGGCGAAATGCTCACAATTTTCCCTGAAGGTAATCTCATGCGCGATCGTGTGTTGCATCCAGTCAAGGAAGGGTTGACTCGGATTGCAATGCAAGCGGTATCGTTAAAGCCAGATCTAGATCTCAAGATTCTGCCGATTAATCTCGACTATGAGCATCCCTATCCCAAATTTCGAGATCGCGTTACTGTCGAACTTGGCAAACCACTACAGGTAAATGACTATCAACAATTTTCTCGTAAAACTGGGGCGAAAAAACTCCATCAAGATCTGACTCACGCTCTTGAAGATTTGATGCAGCGATCCTGACAAGAATCAACTTAAAATAGCTAAATATATCTTTAGATCTCGATGATTGCATCACCACAGTTTAACTATCTGAGCCACTCTGAATACCTTCACCTCGAAGAACAAAGCGATCTCAAGCGTGAGTATATCGGTGGTGAAGTCTATGCAATGGCTGGGGCTAGCGATCGACACGTAACAATTTCTCTCAATCTAGCCAGCTGTTTGCGCGAACATTTGCGCGGCTCTGGCTGTCGAGTCTATATGTCCGATATGAAAGCTAAAATTGAAACTGCTAATCGCTTTTTTTACCCAGATGTGATGGTAACATACGACGATCGAGATAAATCTACCAGCAATTATAAGCAGTATCCCTGTTTAATTGTCGAAGTTTTATCTAATTCGACCGAAGCCTTTGACAGAGGTGATAAGTTTTCTGACTATCAGCAGTTTCATAGTTTGCAGGAATATATTTTAATTAGCACTAATCGCCAGAAGGTTGACTGTTTTAGACGAAATGATAATGGTTTATGGGTGCTACAACCCTACAGTATCCAAAATCCTCTTGTCCAGATTCAAAGTGTAAATCTGGAGGTCGATTTTGCGACTATCTATGAAGATGTAGAATTCTAAGTCTCAACCAAAATTCGTGACTAAAGTAATAGTGGTTCGCGATCGATCTGAGCAGACAATTGCTTGCAAAGGCTAATTTCAGTACCTTGACGATTCCAGACGACTCGATCGAATATTTGATTCAATAGAAACATCCCACGTCCTGACTCTGATTCTACATGGGGTAGTCCTGATAACTCTTGACGGTTGCGTTCTGGAGGCTGAAATCCACTCCCTTCGTCAGAGATGATCCACCAGCAGGAACCTTCTTCAAACCAAAACCGGACATTAACTTGCTTATGAGGATCGAGATTATTTCCGTGTTTGGCGGCGTTCACTAACGCTTCCTGGAGTCCTAGTCTAATTTCTGCGTGCCATTTGCCAGGAACGATCGACAAGAGGCGATCGACGATCGGACATAAAAACAGTGTTGAGGAAAAGCTAACTTTATCCCACTCAGACTTCACAGGACTTAATACCATAGCAACCTTTCAATCCCCTTGGGGCACTTTTGCTGGATTACAATCACAAACTGTTCGAGAACAGCTCGGCTCTGGATTCTCCGATGGAGAAGCTATGCCAAAGTGAGTCGGTAACTACCAATCAATCTGGAGTAAGTACTCCTTTTGATAGAGAGATAATAACGCTCACATGTACCATTGTAATTAGAAAACGGTTGTTAGTCTAGGCGATCGATGGTAGTGTTTATCCGTAAATCTACTACTATTGGCTGATGCGTAGGGAAATATAGATATTAATATTACTTGCTTACGGCTAAAAATGTGCCATCACATGGAGAGTGAAGACGCGGATGTTGTTTAATTTTGTGCCGAGCTTTGAATAGGTCAGTAACATTTAGTTACTACATCAGCAAGATACCCAAGGGTGGTCGAAACAGCGGAATGTGGGCTTCAACTAGCGGAATGCAGGTTATGTGTTTTACCCCGACTTGTGTTACGGTCGAAAGTATCTGTTGAGAGTAAAGCAAATACTCGACAGATTGCAGGCTAAGTATGATTCGCTAAAATCTAATTGTCTAGAAGATTCTAAATCGCTAATCATGACCCAGCAACTCACCGCCTTGTCCATTCCCAACCTCATCCGGCAACAACGAGCGTTTTTTCGGACAGAACAAACTCAATCGATCGCTTTTCGGCTAGAACAGCTTGCCAAGCTCAAACAAGCCATCATCGATCGCCAAGAGGCAATTATCCAGGCAGCCAAAGCCGATCTCGGTCGTCCAGCTTTTGAAGCCTACTTTGAGATTGCCACTCTGGGCGAAATTAATCTTGCCCTCAAGCAGCTCAAAAACTGGGTCAAGCCACAACGGGTCAAAAGTCCGATCGATCAGTTTCCAGCTTCGGCTTGGATTCAGCCCGATCCCCTCGGTGTGGTGCTGATTATTGGCCCGTGGAACTATCCCTTTCAGTTGATGATGTCACCCTTGGTAGGGGCGATGGCGGCGGGAAACTGTGCCATCCTCAAACCTTCCGAACATGCTCCCCAGACATCGCGGGTGGTGGCGGAACTAATTTCCGACACCTTCGCTCCTGACTATATTGCTGTTGCCGAAGGTGATGCCAATATCAGCCAACAACTCTTGGCTGAAAAATTCGACCATATTTTCTTTACGGGTGGGACGGAGATCGGGCGGATTGTAATGACGGCGGCGGCACAACATCTCACGCCTGTAACCTTAGAGTTGGGTGGCAAAAGTCCCTGTATCGTCGAGTGCGATATTCACCTCGATCGGGCTGCTAAACGCATTGCCTGGGGCAAGTTTATCAATACTGGACAAACCTGCATTGCACCGGATTACCTGCTGGTTCAGCGTCAAATCAAGCCCGATCTGGTCGATCGCATCAAATACTACATCAAAGAATTCTATGGTGAAAATCCAGCCGTAAGTCCCGACTATGGCCGGATTATCCATCGCCGCCATTTCGAGCGGCTGATTACCTTTTTGGATCGCGGGGAGATTGTCATCGGTGGTGACTATAATCCCACCGATCGCTATTTGGCTCCCACTCTGATCGATGGAGTCACTTGGGACGATCCAGTGATGCAGGAGGAGATATTTGGGCCAATTTTGCCAATTCTGACCTATGACGAGTTAGAAGATGCGATCGCTCAAGTCAATGCTCGCCCCAAACCACTAGCCCTGTACTTTTTTAGTCAAGATCGCCAAAAACAAGACCGGATCTTGCAGGCGACTTCATCCGGCGGTGTCTGTATCAACGATACAGTTATGCAGGTTGGTGTTAATACTTTACCCTTTGGCGGTGTAGGGGAAAGTGGCATTGGTTCTTATCACGGCAAAGCAAGTTTCGATACTTTTTCTCACGCTAAAAGTGTTCTCCGGCGTGAATTTTGGCTAGATTTGGGTTGGCGTTATGCTCCTTATACTGCTCAAAAGCTCAAACAAATTAAGGGACTTGTGACGGGTCAAAAGTCATAAGACTTGCTTTAGGCTTTAGGCTACCCCCTGCTAAGGTGACTATTTGTACTAAGCAGGGTGGTCAAAGATCGATACTTGTGGGTTGCGAGTTTTGCTGGTGAGGGCAGAACCCGGATCTGGGGGGTGCGACCCCCAGACCCCCCGTTGAGGAGCGGGACGCCGCTCCTCAAACTCCTCTGCGTAAGGTTCGACTGGTGAGGCGCGTAGCGCGCTTCGCATTAGTGCTTAGGCTTTGGATAGCTAGTTAGGGCTTGCTGAATTAGTCCCTGCTGAATTAGTCCCTGATGCTGTTCTAAAGCCTGAACTCCTTGCTAAAAAATGGTTTTGTTGCAAATATTCTCACTCGATCGCCAGATTCAAGCGATCGAGTGCAAGGGTTCTGAGCCTTTCAACGTCAAAACCTTGTACTTAATTTCTGAAAAAAGGCTCAAAACCCTTGCAGTGATTGGCTTGCTGAGATCTTCAGCAAGCCCTAGTTATGATAGTAAATAAGCTCACCTTAACAGGGGTAGGCTTTAGATTTTAGGCTTTAGGCTTTAGGGTAGGGGCAATTCATGAATTGCCCCTACCCTAAATGTCGCCGATTGCGGCGCGATTGGCATATTTGTTGCCCTAGATCGCGGTGGACTCATCACTGGTAGCTGGAGCTTCACCTCTGGTGAGAAAGGCGACACATTCAACGTGAGCGGTTTGGGGGAAGAAATCAGCAGGTTGAACGTGGGTGAGCTGATAGTTACCTTGCTCGCACAGGATTTGTAAGTCTCTGGCGAGAGTGGCGGGTTTGCAACTGATGTAGATGATTTGAGCGGGCTGCATCTCAGTCAGGGCATCGAGTACAGCTCGATCGCAACCTGTGCGCGGTGGATCTAGCAGTACGACATCTGCTTGAATATCTAGCTCCGGCAATAATTCTTCAACTTCACCAGTCCGAAATTCAACATTATTGATGCCATTGAGCCGAGCATTCGATCGAGCCTGAATCACCGATGCACCATGTACTTCGATCCCGACTACTCGTTTCACCCGTTTGGATAAAGGTAAGCTAAAAGTACCAATCCCACAATAGGCATCGATGAGGGTTTCTGTCCCTTTGAATCCGGCTCGATCGATAATTAGATTGAGTACAGCTTCAGCTTGCTCGGTGTAGATCTGAAAAAATGTATCCGCTTTGAGTTGAAATTGCAGATTGCCAAAAGTCTCACAAATAAACTCTCGCCCGGCGATACAACGAGTTTCCGAACCGAAGATGGTATTGTTGGGTCGATCGTTGAGATTGAGACAGACTCCGACGAGGTTGGGATAACGCTGCATCCAGCGTTGTGCTTGTCCCTCAATGTCTGGGATATTAAGATCTGTAACTACTAATGTGAGCAGGATTTCTCCAGTCCGACGACCGATTCGGAGCAGTAGATGCCGAAATTTAGGGCGAGTGTCGGGGATGTCGGTTACTTGAGTAACCATCGGACGATTGCGGAGCTTGGGTTTAGAACTACCTCGATCTGTCGAACCCGCATCTTCATATTGGCTGACGATGATTTGCACTCCAGTGCGCCGCGAACCTGGCTCTCTGGCTCCTTTACTCTCTGGCTGATAAATCTGCCAACCCCGATCTTGGATATCCTGTTTGATTTCCGCCAGGAGGGGGTTCAACCGCTCATCTTGTACCGGACATTGATTGAGATTGACGATTTGATGGGTACCTTTACGATAGTAGCCAGCTTTGACAGTGCCTGAATCGCTCACACCCAGAGGGTAGGTAACTTTATTCCGATAAGCGAAATTGCCTTGTGCGCCGACAATCGGTGCGACGGGAGGTTCGGCAAAGCCACCGATCCGTTTGAGAGCTTGAATTACTTGATTTTCCTTGGCTATGAGCTGGTAGTCATAGTCAATATGTTGCAATTGACAACCCCCACATTTATCAGCCACGATACAACTAGGGCGCACGCGATGAGCCGAAGCAGTGACGACTTCTAATAATTTGGCGTAGGCGTATTGACGTTTGACATTCGTAAGTCTGACACTGACTCGATCGCCTGTAACTGTATCTGGCACAAATACTACTTGATTACCAACTCGCCCAACGCCTTCGCCACTCTCGCTGACATCGGTAATCTCAACTTCTACTACATCCCCTTGTTTCAATGACTGGTGTTGGACAGGCTGTTCGCTAGAAACATCAGGAGCCGAATTATCAGGAAACATGGTTGGTTTTGGCAGGGGAGCAATCTACTATCATAACAGCTATTTGGGAAGAGGAGCCACCGTTTTATCTGGGTTGGATTAGGGAGCTAGGGTAATAGGTGAATGGTGAATGGTGAATGGCTTGCACTGAGCGAAGCCGAAGTGTGAATAGTGGGAAGGGGGTAGGTTGAATGTTAGGCTGATGATAAGGTGTGCAAGTTTGAAATTTTGGTGTTGAGTCTCTAACCGCCCGCGAACAATTTGACTTTAATCCAAAATCCAAAATCCAAAATCCAAAATCCAAAATCCAAAATCCAAAATTTCCTCTGTCAACTGTTAAATATGCCTCGTTCTAACTATGGTAATGCCGTCAAACAACGAGCCATCCAGTTCTTTACTGTGTTGGTTGACTATGCCAATGATGAATTAGATATAGAAGAACGCCAACTGGAGCAGCTACAGCGAGATATTCAACTTCATTGGCAAACTGACAAGCGGTGCGTAATTCGGACGAAAGTTCGATACCTAGAAAATCTGACTAATTTGGTAGGGATGAACCTGACTGGCGAACAGATCAAGGAATCGATTAAATGCTTGACTGATTTCCTGGAAATTGTGGAAGATAATCGCGCTAGTAAAGGCGGATCGGAGACTTGGCACTTTACGCTAAATTTATGGCACGATAGATTCGATCGAGTTGCCAATCTTCACAGGTTTGCTACTGAATGGGATCTCCGTAAATCACCCCAAGATCTCACAGCCATTCAAACAGACTACTGGCTGGAGCTAATCCGATCGAGTCTAGCTACCCAACAATATCACCGGATCACTACCAATCCCTTGATGGGTGAAGACCGACTCAAATTTAGTCTAGATGAGGTCTATGTGCCGCTGGGCTTGGTGAAAAGACAGCGGATGACTATTTTTGATGGACAAGAGGGGATCGATGATGGTGGGGAAGAAATCGGGACGAATACAGCCGATCGGGTGGACTTAGCCGTGACGGAGGATCGATTATTGGCGCAACTAGTTACCAATTCAGAACCCAATCGCGTTGCTATTATTGGCGAACCAGGTTCGGGAAAAACTACTTATTTGCAAAGGTTAGCGGCGGGATTACTCGATCGAGAATTACTCCCGATTTGGATTTCTCTTGCCGATATTCAGGGTGAAACTCTAGAAAATTATCTGCTGCAAGACTGGCTCAAAATTGTCATACGGCAAATAAACATCGATCCCAAACTGCAGATTTAGTAACCCAATTTAAGCTGGGAAGAGTATGGATGCTCTTGGATGCTGTCGATGAAATGGGTATCGATGCGAGTATTGCGCTGGCAAATCTGGCGCGACAATTGCGAGGATGGGTAGGTGAGGCACATATTATCCTGACTTGTCGATCGAATGTTTGGGATAATGGCAAAAACGCGCTTGAAAATTTCACTACTTATCGCAATCTGAGTTTGAGTAACGGCTACAATGGATCGCCCGATCGAGTCAAGCAATTTATTCAAGGTTGGTTTAGAGATTCGAGTCTAGGTGAGAGCCTGACTACCGAACTCGCGCAACCTCAGTATCAACGACTCAGAGACGCGATAAAAAGTCCACTCCGATTGGCTCTATTATGTCGTCATTGGTTTTTTGCTCAAGGTAAACTACCTACTACTAAAGCTAGTCTATATCAACAATTTACAGATACGATCTATGAATGGAAACAGGATCGATTTCCAACTAGTTTGTCGCAACGTCAACAGTTAAATCATGCTTTAGGAAAATTAGCTCTACAAGCGATCGCGCTCAATTTAGCTCAGTTTCGGCTGCACCATCATACTGTAATCGAACTACTAGAGCCAGACTTGCTGGAATTAGCCTTACAACTCAGCTGGCTAAATCAAGTAGGTGTATCTACTACTGGCACCAAGATTTATGCTTTTTATCACTCGACTTTTCAAGAATATTTTGCAGCTCGATCGATCGCCGATTGGCATTACTTCTTTACTGGCGATATCGCTAATAATCCAGCAATTTTTAATCCCTATTGGCATGAAACAATTATATTCTGGTTTGGGAGGAGAGATGTTGCTACAAGTGAGAAAGAAGCATTTATAGAAACATTAATCGACTTCAATCGCGATCGCGGTAAATTTTATTACTATCGAGCTTATTTTCTTGCCGCAGCCGCGATTGCTGAATTCCCTGAATCTATTCATAGTCAAGAAATTATCGATCGATTGTTACAATGGCGATTTGCTAAATTTATTCCCGCCCAAAATAACTGGAAATTTTATCCACTACCGATTCAGGATGGGGCAAGAGTCGCACTCAGAAAAACCGATCGAGTAGCAGCAATCTCTGGCTTGGAAACATTCGTTCAAGCTGTAGAAAATCCTTTCCTCTGTTGGCAAGCAGCGCATAGTTTGGGGAAAGTATTCGATCCAGGCAATGCGATCGCTATTCAGGCATTAGTCAAATCGATCGAGTTAGTTACTAGTGGCGATCTCCAGATCAAAATATGTGAATCACTGAGTCGAATCGATCCTAACTATAATAATATCGCGATCGATACTCTTGTCAACATCATCCAAACCGGAAAAACAGAAACTCTAACTCGCAAAGCTGCATTTACTCTCGGCAAACTATCAATCCAACTACCAGAAATAGATGATAATAATTCAATATTCGATCTGACAATTAAAACTCTCGCTCAGATAATTGAATCGGGACAAGATCGTGCAAATAAAATCGTTGCATTAGACAATCTCCGGCAAATTTTTCCTACACATCCAGCGACACATCAGCAACTTATTAGCGATCTATCCTTGCCTAGCAGCACCCGTAACCAGCGAAAGAAAGCAGCTCATCACCAAAATATCGGTGTGGCAATTTCCGAACTAGAACAAAAACTATTAGCTATAAATAACTCTGAATCTCAACGCCGATATGCGTATCAATTAGGTAAATTTCAATCTGGACATCCAATGGCGGTTGATGCTTTATTACAATTAATGTCGTCTCCCCAGCTACCAAGTTTCTACAAGCGAACTGGTGAATATCTCAAGGAAGTAATATTAGAAGCACAATTACCATTAGTCATTAAAACTTTAAAGTACAAGCTCGACGATCTCGAATTGGACGCTTCTTCAGAAGAGAAGCTAAACCAACGAGCTACCTCAGTGGAATGTTATAAACTACTCTGGTATTGTGCCGAACAGTTGCCTTATCACAAATTTATCGACATCTGGGGATAATATCTTTAAAAAAGAACAGAAGCTATGCCTTCGGGCTTTAAATCTACACTCTAATAATTCAATTATCAATTATCAATTATCAATTATTTTAGTCTCCCTCTTTCCGCTCTAAACGAGCAACACGCCGTTTTAGTAGCCGAGTTGCTCTAGCATTATCAGCAACTTCGTAATTGAGATCGTCAGAATAATTGCGGAGTGAATTAAAACCTTCACGCATAGCGGTTAGAATTGTACCCTCAAAACTGTCGAATCTTTGACGTAAAGAACTCATATCTTCTCGCAATGAATCCATGTTCTGCTTCATCGCCGTCATATCCTGCTTCATCACAGTCATATCCTGCTGCAATGCAGTCATATCCTGCTGCAATGCAGAGATTTGAGTTTCTAGATGGTTGAATCGTTCCTCAGACATAAATACCTCGATTTAATATTGCGTGTTGAATTAATCTTAACAGAAACTAGTAACTTTTTTATCGGTATCGATAGCTCTCTAACATAAAATCTTGAAAAAATCATCGATCGCGACGATTGTAGACAACAAATTATTTAATCCTAAACTCTAAAATCTGCCCTTCCTCACTACCAAATTTTATCTGCATTCCTGACTGAAGCGGAAATTCTTGAGAGTGAACCTTTCGCCATTTATCCTCGCTAGCTAGAACATAACTGCCGAAGCGGGATGAATCTCGGAGATAGTAAATCCCATTACTAGGATCGGTCATTGATGAAGAACGATAGATAATTTCGGCATGGCGTTGAGATACCCAAGGCTCGACAATTACGAGATCGTTATCGCTCGATCTACCGACTCGCATCAAACCACGATCGATCGGAAAATCAGGATGAGTATGGAAACTTAGCGATCGCATATATGCGGCTGGAATCGATTGTACGACAAACGGAATCTCGGTCACTGCTTCGGCAAGTGGTCGAATTAATTCGCCATTAAATTCTGGGTGCATATACAGAATTGGCAAAGTCCAAGCAGGCTGATTAAACTTGTATGAAATTAGCAATTGTTGTCTGGCAATTGCGGCAGCTTCATCGATGCTCAGTCGCTGTGCTAAAGCCTGAGTAAACGTCTCAATAAAGCTCAAAGCCTCTCGATCTGCGATCGTATCTCGCATCGCAAGTACCGCCGGAACGCCATAATGGAGCAAGACTTCCGCGAGGCTACTGCGAGGGACTGCTTGTTGCTGGTGCTGATAAGGTTGCGCGCCCCAACAGGAATTAAACACGGCTAGTTTGACTCGACACCGCACGAGTAATTGCGCCAATTCTGTACCATTAATCCCACCGAGATCGTTGAGGATCAGCAATCCCCCATCTGGGGCGGGCATTCCATGTCCAGCATAGAAAAATACATTGTACTGCTGACTCTCCAGCGCGGTAATTAGTTCGGCGGGAGTGGGTTGAACTAGAGTATGGACTTTACAACCTGCCAGATTAAGCCGATTGGGGGGATTGAACCCGCTGGGCATGGTATTTCGCAGAGCTTGAGAAATCATTGCTGATTCCTGTTGAAGATCGAGAGCGGGACTTCCAGGGATATTCTGCCCCAAGACTAAGAGGATTTCGATCGATCGATCCAGTCGTTGCGGCGGTAGCGGATCGACATCACTATTGGTACGACTAAATAACACCTGTCGATCGAGCGAGAGTGCGGGCTTCCCTGGCTGTGACTGAAGGATCTCCCAGGGTAATGGGATTGAGTCGGGATCGCGGATTTCTAGGCGGAAGCGGAGCGATTTACCCTGCCCGATGGCGATGCCCTGACTTTGAGCAAAGGCATTTCCCACCTGTCTACAAAATAACCATTGCCACAACTTCAATCCCAGATGCTGCATCAGGTTAGCACTATAGATTTGGGGCGCAGGAGCGTCAGGCGGACTAATCGCTGCTAAATCTAAGTCGGGAATGTTTAGATCTTGATGACATGGCAGACAATAGGGTCTACTCCCAGGACTAAACAGCCCTTGCCAAGATAGCCAAATTTGGGACAGATCGATCGTCCAATTACAATTTTCAATGACATAGCCGCCAGGATATGGTGCTTTGAGCACCCATACAGCATAACTATCTGGCGTATTACCCAAGCGGGCGATCGCAATATTTAGAGAAGGATGTTCATCCACAGATAGAGAGCAGAAAAATAGAGGATAAGAATGTGTGAGGAATGAAATTATAGATCGTATCCAGTGCCATTATCGGCGATCGACCAACTGTTGTCACGAGTATAAATAGTAGATATATCCTCAAGCTGCTGTGATGTGCCCCAAAGTCGCTATACTGGCACTGTATGGTCAATCTTCAGCTATTCACCTTATGGGCTTAATTGAATTACTAATCCTATTTGGCTTAGGGGCAGGAACGGTAGGATTTATTAATAAGTCTAATCGACGCAAACGCCTAGAATCTGCTTTTTACCAATTATTACGGCAACAGGATAGTCAGATCTCCCTGATTCAGTTGATGGCAATTTCTCAAGTCAATAGTCAGACTGCCAAAATCTTTCTCGACGAACAGATGCGCCTACTCAACGGCATTCCAGAAGTTGATGATGACGGCGACACCTTTTATCGGTTTCCCAAATTGCGACTCCCAGATTCGATCGTTAACGATGACTGGTAAGGGATTTAGGTATTAGGCTTTAGGCTTTAGGCTACCCCTGTTAAGGTGAGCTGTTGTACTAGTGCAGCCTCAAAGGGCATAAAAGCGGAGTATAATTCGACTTGAAAGCCAAAAACCGAACCAGAGAGGGAATTGAAGATGATTAGTAACATCTTTGAGAGATTTGTAGAGCAGACACCCTTGACAGTGATGGTTAGGTGTTAGGGAAAATGTCTGGTTAGATGGTATCTCTCTAATAACCAACACTTTACAAACTTAATTCTGAAACATAAAGCCTCATACCTAAAGCCTCATACCTAAAGCCTAACACCTAATATCTAAAGCCTAATTGCACTACCGTCGTTTTGGTCGAACTAATCTGCTGCTATCCGCATTTTCTTTAGGAACAATGCGATGTTTAGCCGATCCCGATCTAAATTATCAGACCGTACATAAAGCTGTCTCGATGGGAATTAATCATCTAGAGACGGCGCGAGGATATGGGCAAAGTGAGACTTACTTGGGATTGGCTCTCCAGCGTGAGTTACCAGTTGAGCGATCGCAATTGTGTATTACAACTAAGCTGCCGCCAACACCAGATCGAGCATTAATGGCGCAGTGGATTGATGAATCTTTGGATCGCTTACAACTGGACTATATCGATTGTTTGGGAATTCATGGGATCAATACTCAAGAACATTTAGATTGGGTGAATGATGGCTGCTATCCAGCGATTGCAGATGCGATCGAGTGCGGAAAGATCAGACACGTCGGGTTTTCTACTCACGGTAGCTTGGATCTAATTCTGGCGGCGATTGAGACGCAATTGTTTAAATTTATCAACCTGCATTATTATTACTTTTACCAACGACTGGCTCCGGCGATCGCATTAGCTAGTAAATACGACATGGGGATATTTATCATTTCCCCTGCTGATAAAGGCGGTAAACTATACACCCCGCCAACGAATTTAGTGGAATTATGCCAACCATTGACACCCTTGGCATTTAATTATCGGTGGTTGTTGGCGGACGATCGCATTAGTACGCTTAGTCTCGGTGCTGCCAATCCTGATGAGCTTTACCCCTCGTTAGATGTAGCCGATGCCGACTATCCGCTGACGGCTACTGAGAGGGGAATTATCGATCGATTGGAGCGACAATTACAAACTAGTCTTAATACCGATCTTTGCAGTCAATGTTATGCTTGCTTGCCTTGTCCTGCCCAGATTAATATACCTGAAGTATTGAGACTGCGAAATCTGTCGGTTGCTTACGATCTGACTGATTACGGACAATATCGTTATCAGATGTTTGAAAATGCTGGACATTGGTTTCCTGGGATGAAAGCCAATCGTTGTAATGAGTGTGGGGATTGCTTGCCACGTTGTCCGCAAGGGTTGAATATTCCGCAGTTGTTAGCTGATGCACATGATAAGTTGCATACTCGTCAGGGGCGAAGATTGTGGGAATAGAAAGAGATTTTTTAGACAGGATGAATTCTGCTTAAATTATGATTTTATAAATGCGAATATCTTTCGATTTGGATAATACCTTAATTTACCGTCTATCTAAGTGATGAAAATGGGTGAATCGATTTATTCAGACTATTAAAAGCATAAATCAAGAGCTTTAATCCTATATTGGCATGTACTAGTTTAAAAATCAAAATGTTCATCAAAGAACATTTTCTTGTTGCCTAGCGTGAAAAATAGATACAGCGAGCGGGGTATATTGACAAGTAAGCGACGATCGTGAGATAAAACCTAACTCATCTAAATTCTCGATCGGGCACCTTCCAGACAACCGCAAAAAACACTAGAATATTAGATATAGTCAGACTAAATGAACATCAATCGCTCGATATTAAATCTTGCCAATAGTAACTGTAGATTAATTTATTTCTTCAATTCACCCATTAAATTTACATCAAACTCACGTTCGACGCGCTCGGATATTGCGATCGATAAATCTTGACTAGGTTGAGCAAAAGGTAATACCCAATTTTTAGCTAGGGCACGATCGAGAATATACCGAGCGATCGCAAATATAACCACACTTTTAGCTACGATTAAGCTATCCATCCAAACTTGGGACAGATCGAATTCGTCCACATTTACCTGGGCTAAACCGCGCACCAAACCAAAAGCTAATACCGCACCAGAATTGAGATGATCGTTGCGATCGGTACGAATGATATAACGGTAGGTAACACCGAACAGAAAGCCACTGACGATCGAGATCGAGACTACTAAACCCAGACTGACAAACGATCTCGAATATTCATGCGGCAGAAATCTATCGATCGTCAGCATCAAGCCATAGCTAATACCTGTGGCAATCCCACCGAGACTACCAGCCTTTACCGATTCAATTCGTTCTATTGTGTGTTGCATGGATTGTCAGTATACACAAAAGGCACCCTAGAGATCGAGATCGCGTAAAATAATGTAAGATAGATGACAGTTTGGGTATTGTAGAAAAGTCTGGGAGATTGCCCCCTCACAAGCTAAGATACCAATAGTAATTCAAAACCGAACAATGGTAGACCGTCCAATCAAGAAAGCCGATCGTCAAAATCCACCAGTTGAGAGCGACGGTACCCCCAAATCTTCTGAAGCACCCAGTAAGAAGAGTAGTTCCAACCGTGGTGGAGACAAAGGTGGCAAAAGAGACTCAAACAAAAGAGACGAACCTAGAGCACCAGAAAATCTCGCACTGATGAGAGGTCCAAAACCTAGCAAAGCTAAACCTCCAGTCATTAAGGAAGCAGAGCCAGAAGTTAGTGAAGATACTGGAACAGAAGATACATCGGTAGAAGCTACAGCAGATGAGGCTTAGAGCGTTTTAAACGATTGTATTTTCTAGCTAACAATTAGTTAAAATCCCATCTCTAAGCAGGGATCGATCTCGCGATCGATCCCTGCTTATTTTTGAAAGATGTTAATAATTCCTAAGACTTAAAGCTTAAATCCCCACTGATTGCCACAAAGATCGATCGGCGTTAGGTGGTACTAGAATCCACAAACTGCGGGGAACCACCCGAAAACTCATCGGTGTTTTGCCCAGATAATCGCCATCTACTTGTACGGGGAGAGCCTTACCCCGTTGTCCGCGAATGTCGATGTGTCGTCCCTGAAAATATTGCACCAACGGATCGCGGTTGTAGTGACGGGCAAAAATTGAAATTAACCGTCGTGGCGCAGATAACATTCCCCGTCCTTTGATCACGCAGATATCTAATAATCCATCATCGATCGTGGCATGAGCTGTCAATTTTAACACACCACCGTAGAGCTGACTATTCCCGATAATAATCATCAAAATTTTGCCGCGCACCCGCTTGCCGTCGATCCGTAATTTAGGGCGGACGCCGCGAAAATTCCAGGCAACTTGGATTGCTTGTTTAATATAGGCGATCGCCCCGAGTCTTTTCTTTTCTTTGGCACATATAGTCGCCGTCACGGCGGCATCAAAGCCGATTCCTGCCATGAGGAGGAAATAACGTTTACCAGCCATTCCAACGTCAATTTGGGTCAATTCTGAATCAGCTAGGCTGGCTGCTGCTTTGAGCAGATCCATCGATAGACCCATCTCCCGCGCCCAAATGTTGACTGTGCCCAAGGGCAGTACGCCAAGGGCTGTAGTAGTGCCGACTAAGCCATTCATTACTTCGTTTACCGTACCATCACCACCTGCGGCGACTACGGCATGATATCCAGCTTTTGAGGCTAGCTGGGCCTTGGTAGTGGCATCGCCTGGGGCCTTTGTAGCCGCGATTTGGACTTGCCAGCCGCGATCGCGCCATAAGTTTGCGACTCGATCGAGTGTATTCTTGAGGTTGGATGATTGTCCCGCTGTCGGATTGTAGATAATCAGAACTTGAAGGTTGGGTGTTAAGCTAGCACGCATTTGGGAAGTTTTTTTTGAACCGTAAGCTATCCGCAGAGGACGCAGAGGCTAGATAATAGAGAATGGATCGGCTGAGTAGGTTTCTATAAATCTATATTTTTCTCTGTAATTATTAATTTTTCGATATGTCTGATTTTTTGTTGGAAGTCGGTACTGAAGATCTACCCGCAGGGTTTATCAGCGATGCGATTCGGCAGTGGGAAAAGATGATTCCGGCGAGTTTAGCGGCTGAAGCCTTGACGAACGATCGGGTACAAATTTATGGTACACCACGTCGTCTGTCGGTTATTGTAACCAATTTACCCGATCGACAGATCGATCGAGTGGAAGAAATCAAAGGCCCACCCGCCGCAGCCGCTTATAAGGATGGACAACCGACTCCAGCAGCAATGGGTTTTGCCAAGAAGCAGGGAGTGGAAATATCTAGTTTAGAATTGCGTCCGACGGATAAGGGTGAGTTTATCTTTATAACTAAAACGATCGCGGGACGAGATACCAGGGAGATCTTAACTGAATTAATACCGCAGTGGATTTTTAAATTAGAAGGTAAACGGTTAATGCGTTGGGCTAATGGGGATCTGAAGTTTCCGCGTCCGATTCGCTGGTTGGTGACATTGTGGAACAATGATATCTTACCGATCGAAATTGTTAATGGCGAGGACGTGGTAAAAAGCGATCGAGTCTCATGTACTCATCGGGTACTGCATCCCGCACCAGTTTCCGTCGTTTCAGCCGCTCAGTATTTAAAAACCTTGGCAGATGGCTACGTAAATGTAGACCAAAATCAACGTACAGTCGATATCCAACAACAGATTCAAGCTGTGGCGACTAAAATGGGTGGAGTAGCGGAAGTTTATCCCGATCTGTTGGCGGAAGTAGTCAATCTCGTGGAATATCCGACTGCAATCGTCGGTAAGTTTGATGAGGAGTTTCTCCAGTTACCACCGGAAGTAATTACGACAGTGATGGTAACGCATCAGCGGTATTTCCCGATCTTTAAAGATGAGACTAAACAGGAGTTATTACCAAATTTTATTACGATCTCCAATGGCGATCCGGCAAAGTCCGATATTATCGCCGCAGGTAATGGGCGAGTCGTACGGGCACGACTCGCCGATGGTCAATATTTTTACAATGCTGACTTGTCCCAACTGCTGGTTGATTATTTGCCAAAACTAGACACCGTAACTTTCCAAGCGGATTTAGGCTCAGTCAGATTAAAAGTCGATCGGATTGTTAAAAATGCTAACTCGATCGGATCTCAATTAAGTTTAAGTCCCGAACAGTGTCAAGATATCGATCGAGCAGCATTGCTATGTAAAGCCGATCTCGTCACTCAAATGGTGGGTGAATTTCCCGAACTGCAAGGGATAATGGGTTCTAAATATGCGATCGCCAATGGTGAATCAGCCTCAGTAGCTACCGCACTCTTCGAGCATTACTTACCGCGTAATGCCGAAGATGTTTTACCTCAAACATTAACCGGACAAATCGTCGGGATTGCTGACAGGTTGGATACATTAGTCTGCATCTTTGGATTAGGGATGTTACCCACGGGTTCATCCGATCCTTTCGCCCTCAGACGGGCGGCAAATGCGGTCGTTAATATCGTCTGGAATGCTAACTTAAGTATAAATCTAGAACGGTTAATCGATCGGATCGTCACTGAATTTCAGCAAATCCGCACTCAAGTCAATCCCGCCGAACTCACCCAACAATTACAAGACTTCTTTATTCAAAGGTTGCGAAATTTACTCCAAGAAGATCGTCACATCGACTACGATCTCGTCAATGCCGTCTTAGGTGAAAACGACCCTGAATATACTGTTCGCGCATTAACAGACTTACTCGACACACGCGATCGAGCCATATTCCTTCAACAGATTCGCGATAACGGTACCTTAGAACAAATCTATCCGACCGTCAATCGATCGAGTAAATTAGCAGCTCAAGGGAACCTAGACACCCAGCAATTAGCACCCACCCAAGTAGTCCAAACTACCCTCTTCCAAAAATCCTCAGAGCAAGCCGTCTACGATGGTTTAATCGCCCTAGAACCCCAGACAAAAGCCGCCCAAGTCTCGCGTAACTATCAACAACTTATCGATGCTCTATCGCAGCTTACACCCGCGATTAGCAGCTTCTTTGATGGGGAAGATAGCGTACTGGTGATGGACTCAAATCCAGAGATTAAAACCAACCGATTGAATCTATTAGGATTGGTTCGCAATCATGCCAGAGTGTTGGCTGATTTCGGATCGATCGTTAAATAGTAGATAAATCGTAGGTTGCGTAGGGCGATCGCTCAACCTGCCCCTACGATTTTCTAGAAATATTGGGTTGTTGAATTGCATTTTTCAATCCAAATTACCATCTGAGCATCTATCAGAAATCATCTCAGTAAGGTTATTCCAAACTATTTTCATCTGAAAATTTTCAGAGGATATATCGTCTGCGTGGAAGTGGAAAACAGCAGAAGTAGGTTGCTGAATATTACTTCCACCGATTGCCCAGATCCCGACTTCAGTTGATATCAGCGGAAATATATTTGGCTCCACTTTAGACCAGCCTTCGTTAAGATACTTAAAAAGGTACCCGTAAATTTTCATTGCTTCACCAAGTGATAACAAAGACATCTCTGGGTCGGGAAAGTAAAAGTAGTTGTAATAGCAATTCCAATCCTTATCTCCTAACCCAATAGGTAAGACTCCATTCCCTCGTTGATATAAGTTATAAAATTCAACTGGAAGCTTATAGGGATAATCTGAGAGGATGGCATCTATCTCCTCAATAGTCAGCCTGGGCGCAGGTAAGTGTTGTCTCAAAATGATTTCCTGATTGAGTTCACCAATACGCTCTGGAGAGAGTCGATTTTTAATTTCTTCTGGCTTCAACAAATTGTATCCATTTGGGCAACAGTAATGTTCGACAACGTTGTCGCGAGGGTTTTGCTTTGCTACGAGCGCAATTATATCGATTACATCATTCATTAACATAGTCAAAACATAGGGTGGGCAATGCCTATGAGCAAACTTATACAAGGCTATAACGCTACCTTAATAGTATGTTGCTAACGGCAGGTATTATATTATTGTTGACTTTGCAATTTTCGTAAGTAACCTCAACGCCTCATTCACAGCCGCCGAATCTCGAAAGACTTCGGCTACATCTGGTTCAAGCACAATAATATTGGTAGCTTGTTTGTATGCTTCATAATACTTACCACGAACACCGCCTGTAAAATCATATTCTAGTCTCATCTCATCATCGATCGCTGTCTTAGGTTCCTGACTCATAAATTTTTCGCTCCTGTCGAGTAGCTAAACGGGCACTAATTAAACGTATTTCATTCGATCTCTCTGTTACGATCTACCTGTAAGCAAGAATTTAACATGAAATCGATCGATCTCGTAGGATACATAGCAGCAACGTTGACAACAGCAGCGTTTTTGCCGCAAGTTTTTAAGGTTTGGCAGTCCAAGTCAACTAAAGATCTAGCGTTGCCAACCCTACTATCGTTTATTGCTGGGGTTTCAATGTGGCTTGTTTATGGTTTATTAGTTGAAAGCACACCAATAATTATCGCCAATACAGCGACATTGGTGCTAAATTTAATAATTTTACGTTTTAAACTTAAATATGGATAGAGCGATTACTAAGCAGAGTTTCGTAGGTTTTCCAGCTAATCCCCGACAGGCGAATCATTTCATGCGGTGGGGCAAGTAGCGTTGCCGTCATAGCTTCAACTGAAATTGAATACTTCTATTTTAAGCTATACACTCGCGATCGAGTAAGATACGATCGGGAAATTAATTTAAGATCGAACTCCTGCGCCCTCCCTGCACTGAGCGAAGTCGAAGTGTGTCGCTGCGGTTAAAGAAACTATATATGAAAAAAGCTACTGTAATTGGTCTAGGTCGATCGGGTATCGCTGCTGCTAAACTATTAATCAAACATGGTTATACAGTTACGCTCAGTGACAGTAATAATAGCCCCAGTCTCGAAATCCAGAAACAACAACTAGAAACACTCGGAATCAACGTCAAACTCGGTGACAAATTCACACCTACCACCGAGGATATTATCGTTGTCAGCCCTGGGGTACCTTGGGACATCGAGCCTCTAGTCAGAGCTAGAGCAATGGGTATTGACACGATCGGCGAAATGGAATTAGCATGGCGATATCTCCAGGGTATTCCCTGGGTAGCGATTACTGGAACCAATGGTAAGACTACCACTACTGCCTTAACCGATGCGATTTTTAAAGCTGCTGGATTGGAAACTATCGCTTGTGGTAATATCGGTTTTGCTGCTTGTGAATTAGCTTTACTCGAAATGAAATCAGCCTGGATTATTGCCGAACTGAGTAGCTACCAAATCGAATCTACTTTTACCCTCAAGCCACAAATTGGTGTATGGACAACGTTAACGCCCGATCATTTAGCGCGTCATAAAACTGTTGATAAGTATGCGGAGATTAAGGCTAAATTACTTCGCAATTCACAGTATCAAATTTTTAATGGTGACGATCGATACTTACACGATCTAGGTGATTCGGATTGGCGAGATGCAACTTGGACGAGCGTACAAGGTCAAGAATATTTACAAGGAAATCCCGAATCTGGAGTTTGGATTGAAGATGATTGGGTCATGTTCAGAGGCGAAAAAGTACTCCAAGCTGACTCGCTCAAAATGCCTGGAGAGCACAATCTCCAAAATCTATTAATGGCTGTAGGTATTGCTAAATTAGCTGGAATTGAGAACAGCTCGATCGCCTCTGCTGTCGCTAATTTTCCTGGAGTTGCCCATCGATTAGAATATATCTGCACCTATCAAGGCGTGGATTATATTAATGATAGTAAAGCGACTAATTATGATGCCGCAGATGTCGGTTTGAGTGCTGTTAAAGCACCCGCGATCTTAATTGCAGGTGGCGCAGCTAAAGAAGGTGACGATCTGGCTTGGTTGGATACAATTAACCAAAAAGCAGCAGCAGTATTATTAATCGGTGATGCTGGGACTCAATTTGCCGATCGATTGCGATCGGTAGGATATACTAACCTTGAAATCGTCGAAACGATGGCAAATGCTGTAACTCGATCGAGTCAGCTAGCCCAAAAATATCAAGCCAAAGTCGTATTATTATCTCCTGCTTGTGCGAGTTTCGACCAGTACGATAGTTTCGAGCAGCGCGGTGATGATTTTCGTCAGTTGTGCCAAAACCTGCTGCAAGAAGTCAGGGAATAAAGGCATCCTCATTCTTTAACTTTTGGTTGTGGCTTAACTTGGCTAGAATCGCTAGGGGGAATACCATCGAGCAAGATCAGTGATTCCATCACGGATTTGACAATCGGTGCGGCAACATTACTACCAAAGGCTTTCTCCTTACCTTTGGGTTCATCGACCGCCGCAAAAACTACATATCGGTGTTGCCCATTTACAGGTAAAATCCCTACAAAGCTGGTGATTTTCTTATCATCTTGTCCGTAGCCACCTCTGACAGCTTTTTGAGATGTTCCGGTTTTGCCCGCAATCCGATAACCAGGAATTTGGGCCTTGACTCCAGAACCAGTAGTGACGACGGTTTCCATCATCTCTAGCACTGCTTGGGCATTAGTGGCAGAAAATATCTGACGGGGTTCGGGGAGAGCGGGTTTATCCTTTCGCACGCCAGTACTATCAAATAACCCTTCAACCACATGAGGCGTTACCAATCTACCCCCATTAGCAATACTCCCAATTAAAGTTACCAGTTGAATCGGTGTCAGCGAAAATCCCTGTCCGAAGGCAGCATTAGCAGGATAAATCGGCGATGCGATAAACTCTTTGCGACTTCTAATTTCCCCTCGTCCTTCCAGTGGCAGATCGATTCCCGATTTTTGACCTAAACCGATGTGTTGGAGCCAATTATAGTAAACATCTGGCTTGAGACGTTGCATCATTTTCACCATCCCCACATTACTAGAATGCTGGAGAATCTGAGCGATACTAATCTCACCATTACCTTTCTTATCAGAATTGCGAATGTTATATTTGCCCACAGTGACGATCCCGTCGTCGTAGAAGGTGGTATTAGGCGCAATTACCTTGTTTTCTAAGGCGATCGCCACAGCAATCGGTTTGAAGGTCGATCCTGGCTCATAGAGATCCGAGACAGCCGAATTTTGGAGCAAGGTTGGAGCGCGTTCCTTGCCCACTATTTTGCTGTAATTTTGGACGGCTTTGTCATAATGATTGGGATCGTATGTGGGTTCTACTACCAGAGATCGCAAGGCTCCGGTATCGGCATCCATGACTATTACCGTCCCCCGTCGCGTATTCCATTCCTTCATTTTATCGACCAAAGCCTTTCTAGCGGCACGTTGGAGTCGGAGATCTACTGTCAGGCCCAGTTGTAAGTCATCAGTATGTAAATAATCTGGTGTGACTCGATCGGGTAAAATTTTTCCTTTACCTGTCTTTGTCAGTTGGTATCGAGTGAGTTTTCGCTCCAGTAGTAACGATTGACTCGATTCTACTCCGGATTGAGCTTTGTGTTCCCAATCGAGGTAGCCTAAAACCTCAGCCATCATGTCACCTTGAGGATAGGATCGGGTGTAGTCGAGTTCCCCTTGGACGATATCTATTCCCTCTAGTTTCAAGGCTTTAATACGACTTTTTACATCTTCCCCCAAATCGGAGCCAATCCGCACTCCCGTTTTGCGCTGCTGAAATTTTTTCAGCAGATCCTGCGGACTACACTCTAAAATTGGTGCTAATCTTTGAGCCATATCCAATGGCGTAATACCCACTCTATTCCCATTTCTTGGCAACCCTTTCCCAAATAACACTTCACCAAATTTGATCGGGTGAGCGTAAATAGTATAGCTGGGTCGATCGATCGCAACTTGATTATTCGCTCGATCGACGATCGTTCGACGCGGTACAAATGGGGTAACCGTAATACTTTGCCGTTCGCGCGCGATCCGCTGCAACCTGGGGGCATCAATTATCTGGAGCCAAAATAATCTCAGCACCAACCCGAATGTTCCCAATCCCAGCACGAGCCAGATCCCAGCCAATCGATGCTTGGTATTTCGGACGAGAGTCGAACTTGGCGTCGGCAAGCGACTATTGCTGCCAAATTGGGCTGACTTTTTGCGGCGGATATTACTCATTCAATTAATACATTGGTGATAAAAGGCACAGTAAAATTTATTATTCGATTGTATCTTAACGAAAATGTCACATTTAGGTCGATCTAAACCATAAAATCGGTTAAGATTTGAACACACTGCTGTTTGGCAATTTCAAACAAATGCTCAAAAAGTCAGATAAATCGACAATCAAACGCGATTCGTCAGTCAGTTTAGAGTAGGTCGAATTAACTCGTTGGCGCAGTTTCTTCGAGCGATTCGCTCACTGATTTTGAGTTGCTGATTATACATATGCTTTACCGAGCATTCGATCGAGTATCTACTCAGACAACAGATCTAAGCTATTGTTGATTACAATATCCATAAAACTGGTTGTTACAAAATGAAACAGCAAAGTAGTTTAATCGTAATAGCACTACTGCTAGCGGCTGGTAGCACTACACTCAAAACTAGTGCCCAAACTGCTGCCGATAAATTCCCATTACCCACCTCGATGGCGGCAGGAACGAAAGTACAGATTGATGGTTCTAGTAGCCTCCAAACTGTCAATCAAGGTCTCAAAGAGCGATTTCAAAAGCAGTTCCCTGGCACGGATGTCGCTGTACCGACACAATACCAAGGTAGCGATCTCGGCGTCGAAGCAATAGCCCAAGACAAAGCTGATGTCGCTGGGATCGGTCGTGCGCTAACAAAAGAAGAAAAAGCTCAAAGCTTAATCGCCAAAGCGATCGGTAGATCCAAAATCGCCATCATTGTCAAAGATAGTAACCCATACACTGGCAATCTCACCCTCAAAGATTTTGCTAAAATTTATCGAGGTGAGGTCACAGACTGGTCGCAATTACCTAGTGCCAAAGGGGCAAAAGGGAAAATAAAAGTGATCGACAGACCAGATAGTAGCGATACCCGACGGGCATTTGCCAACTATCCAGTTTTTCAAAATGGCAAACTCAAGACAGGTAGGAATTCTGAGAAGCTCACTGAAGATTCGACTCAAGCAGTCGTCGATAAACTAGGTGAAGATGGAATTGGTTACGCACCCGCCGATCAAATTAAAAATATTCCAGGGATTAGATCGATTACGCTCCATAGTACCCAACCGGACAATCCAAAATATCCTTTCTCTCAACCTTTAGCCTACGTCTACAAAGATAAAGGCGGACAAGTTCGCGACGGTGCCAAGGCTTTTCTCGGCTATGTGGACGATCCGGCTGGTCAACTAGCAATTAAAGAATCGGTGGCGGTTAGTGCCGCCACAGTAGCCGCAGGGACAGCCTCTGATCCAACTGCAAGTACCACGGCAACGACAACTACTACCACGACTGAGACTACTACTCAAACCACTGGAGCCACTGGAACCACTGGAGCAGCAGGTACGACAACAGGTACCGAAACTACCAGCACGACGGCCAAAAATCCCGAAAAAGGTGGATTCAATCCATTGTGGCTATTGCTACTACCCTTGACTGGCGGATTACTCTGGCTGCTGCGGAAGAAACCTACAGCAGATCCGACCCCAATCGCTACTGCACCTGAAACTACCCCGACAATCAAACCACTATATCCACCACCACCATCTCGAACTGCTAGAGGCGATGGTTTATCTGGCGATCTATCTGGCGATTTGTCTTCTAATTTGGGGGGATACCGTCCTTCTGGCGATCTGCGATCGGGTGACTTGCGATCGGGCGATTTATCAGGTACTGTACCTTTACGCCCAACCGTCGAACCAAGTATTAATTTCAATGGTGTCATCGATCCAGTTAAAAATAAAGCCACCGAGATCGACCTAGCTGGTGGCGCAGCATTGGCAGGTGGAGCCGCAGCCGCACTTGGCAAAGGCATCTTCGATCTGACCCAAGATTCAATTCGCGATCGAGGTGCAGACCGAGTCAGCGAACTACATCCCCCCGAAATCAAAGCCCCCGACATCGACCTGTCAAACCCTCTAGAAGGGCTGAAAGACAAGTCTTCCAATTTCATCCCCAATTTAGACACCAACAACCCTCTAGAAGGCATCAAGAGCAATAGTGACTTTAGTAAATCTAGTGGCTCGGCCAACTTATTTGACGATCTCCACTCAGCAGATCTGAGCCTCGAAATCCCCAATCTCACTACCAACAATCCATTAGATGGGATCCAATCCAAAGTTACTGAAGCAACGCCAGATATCAATCTCGATCGTCCTGGTACCGGAACGGTAGACTTGGCAGATTTCCTCAAAGGTGGTGGAGCCGTCGCAGCAGGTGGCACAGCATTGGCAGGTGGAGCCGCCTTAGCTGGCGGTGCTGGTGAGTCGATCGGCGACTTCTTGAATGGTCGAACAGATGCAGCTCAACCTGAGATACCAGTAGCAGAAGAATCGATCGATCGCGATCCTTTTGACATTGGCGATCCTCTGACTCTAGTTCAGGAGTCAAATACCCTCCCAGATAATTCACTTGAATTACTCTCTCTGGACATTGACAACAACCTGTTTGACTTTGGGGATTTGGATCTAGGTCAAAATCGAGATGCCAATCCAATATCTGAGGATATCGATCTCTTCAATCTGGACGATCCCTTCAGTGGTTTAACAGATGATGCTAGTAACTTCTTCACAACTACTAATGCCGCAGTCGGCGCAGCCGGAGCAGGGGCAATCGCGGGTGGTGCAGCCTTATTCGGCGGTGACAAAAAACCCTCATCCGAATTAGAAGTCCCAAATCCAGAAATGGATGCTTTCGATCGCGATTTGGATGCAATTGACCTTAGCGATTTGGATGAAGATCCATTCGCTGGTTTATCCGATCTACTCGGTGAGGATACTGGTAATATGGCCGAACAGTCAAAATCCGAACCGAGTGATTTCTTTGCTAGCATCAAAGATAAGGCTAGTGATTTAGTTGAAGATGGCAAAGGTTTGGGTGGTGCTGCTTTCGCGGGTGGTGTCGCCGCTACCTTCGGAGCTGGAAAAGCAGTTCAATCTTTCTTCAATAGCAAAGAAACTCCAACTGATAGCGCAGCAAATTCGATCGGACGCAGCGATCTTTCTGGCAATCTCTACAGCGAAGGTCAAATTACCCTCGTTTCCCCTAGTCCCACTCAAGCCTATGCTCACTGGGAAATCCCCGTGCGGTTGAAGCAGCAGTTGCGGGCGCAAGGTGGTCAAAGATTGGCAATTCGACTCTACGATGTCACTAATGCCGATCTTAATGTTGAGTTACCAACTATTTTCAAAGAATTTGAATGTAGTGATTCAGCTTGGGATTTGGAACTACCCATCAGTCAGAGCGAACATCGTTATTTAACTGAAATTGGTTATATAACTGAAGATGGACGCTGGTTGATGTTGGCTCGTTCCGCTCCATTATGGATTCGCTAATAATCTATCTCTAGTCACAACGAGACAAAAGAGCAGCAATTTCTCGGAAATTGCTGCTCTTTTGTCTCGTTGTGACTAGAGATAGATTGGTAGACTTGACATCCGCCATTCACCATTCACTAAACACTAGTAACTATGTTTTGATGCAAGATGTGAAATTACTAATCCCTAATCCCCGATCTGAACGATTGCTGTAACCGCAACAGTGTTGCTGTTTGATAAAGATTGAGCGGGAGTAATGAAATACCTTCGAGCCGTGATTGTACCCAGCCTTCACCCCAATACCACTCATGATACCCATCGACACCTTGACTGAGCAGAAGTCGTAAACATTGGGAATCGACTCGATCGACTTGAGATCCTACCACCAACGAGCCGAAACTAGTTTCAAATTTTGTACCCAACGTCAGTAGATCTGGGCTAGAAAAACTCACCTGCTGGGGAAAGAGCCACTTTTTTAGTGCTGAGGGTGATAATAATCGATCGCGAATCGTACTAGGCGTAGCTGGAACTTCAATCCGCAATTCACTTCGTTGGAAATTACCGAGCATGATGAGATAACAGTTAAGGATGGATTTACAAAAGTCTTAGCAATCCTCGAAAAATCAAACCGATCTTTTGCGGAATCACTAACGCAGGCATTGTAGTTATATCCTAACGCTAAATTAATTGCTAACTACCAGTTCGACCGAACCTCTTGGTGATGACTACTCAGCAGGAGTAGCCAGCGTAGCGATACATTAAGTCCACGAGCGTCAAAATGTGGCTACGATCGATAATAATAACACGAGCGATTCCGCAAAGCGGAGGCTACGCCAACGACCCAACTACACCGCGATTCCCGTTTGAGAGGTTTTGCCAACGAGAGCCAACGTCAGCGACGAGAAAATAAGATCGGCATGGAGACGATCTTAGCTCACTGCTAGATCCCTATTCCCAAAATCAATCAACCTCACATCTACCAACCTTTATCCCTGAGGTATCTCTTATGTTCAATCGTCAGTTTAGTCTATTGGTAATAGCAACTTTATTGCTATCACCCAACTTAGTTAATGCTAATGAAATCGATGAAAATCCGAATTTATCGATCGGAAATGTTCAGATCCAAACTACTGAGAGCGGTACAACAATTCAAACCCCGAAGATTAAAATAACCACTCCCAAAGCAACTGAAAATCGCGTAATTATCAGTCGGACTCGTCGGCGCAATCTCACTCAAGTCAGACGTGGGCGCACATCTACGCCAGCGATGATTCGCCAGCGGGTAGAGTCGAATCGACAAAACACCAATCCCACCGCACAGATTCGCAATTCAACCATTCGTAGTTCGAGGAATGAAGATAGTTCAGAATCTATCATCGAGCAACAGCAGTCGGTTCAGTGCAGTGGTAGCGGTAGTTCAGTCAGTCAATCTTCTTCCACTACTGTCAATGGACGCACCATCAGCTCGGAAGTTAGTAAAAATTGCCAATAAGTAGCTACTCCCGTACTAGTGTCAAATTAGATTAGTGGTGAGCGAATGGCGAATCGCGATCGTCTGGACACCCAACGATCGCGATTTGCTATCAACTATCAACTATCAACTATCTAATCAATCTCCACCAAAGATTTCAATCTCTGTAAATGCAGCAACGGGTGCACCGTGTCCTACCCAGACAATCTGATTGGGTTCGCCTTTACCACAGAAGGGAGAGCCGTACATTTCCCAGGTATTGGCATTCCCAACTTGGGCGAGATTGCCCCAAAATTGGGGTGTGACACCGCGATAATTGGGGTTGCGGATGGTTTTAGTCAATTTGCCATTTTCGATCGCTTTGGCGTACTCACAGCTAAACTGAAATTTGTGGCGTTGGTCGTCGATCGACCAGGAACGATTGGACTCCATATAGATACCGTGCTCGATCCCACCGATAATTTCGTCAAAGCTTTGAGAGCCAGGTTCGAGATTGATATTTGCCATCCGATCGATCGGTGGACGATTCCAGCTACAGGCGCGGCTACAAGATACTCCTGGCAAATCCAACCGCGCTTGACTTTCTAGGCTTCCCAGTCCCCGCTCCAAGATCCCATCGCGAATGATATATTCCCGCGTCGCCGTAGCTCCAGTATCATCAAAACCATAACTGGCAAATTCGCCTGAGACTGTCGGATCGAAAGTAATATTCATCAAGGGCGAACCGTAGACGAGATTACCAAAATCAGTAGGTTTAACAAAACTACCCCCCGCATAATTGCGTTCGTCACCCAAAATTCGATCTAATTCGAGCGGATGTCCGACACTTTCATGGATTTGCAACAGTAGTTGATCCGGTGCGAGTACCAGATTGGTTGTCTCAGTGGGACATTCGATCGCCGTCAGCAATTCTACCGCCTGTTCCCCCACCTGTTGCACTCGCGCCCACAGATCGGCGGTGAGAAAATATTCCATCCCGCCTTGATAGCATCGAGCCAGTCCCCCGCGATCGCTCCGATGTTGGATAATAGCTCCATCCTGAGCTGTCGCTGCATAATCTGTCGTCATCAGCAAGAATTTCTGATAGACATCAGAACCATTGCTACTAACGAACCAAGTTTCCAATTCGCGGGTAATAATCGTGGCACTGGTTTGAACGATTTGCGCCCCGACTTTGAGGGTATGACAAATCTTGCTCAATTGCTCGCTAATTTCGCCAGGAGTCAGGCTATTAAATGGTTGGAGGGTGGGCGAGACGTATTGCCCGACTACCTTAGGTCGCTGGGCTGTGCCGATCGGGTAAATTCGATATTCACGCGCGGCGATCGCTTGATGATATGCTGCGGTAGCGGCGGCGTGAACTCCCTTGGGGTTGAGCAGATTCGTCGCACCGTAACCGATTTGTCCATCGATAAGGACTTCGATCATCACCCCTTCACTAATCGTCGTACTATTATTTTGTGGCATTCCGTCCCGTGCCGAGCGAGCAACAGCGACTTCCCGCACTTTCCGCAATCCCACCCAATCCACAGGTAGATCGATGCAGTCGAGCAAATCGCTAAGTTGAAGAGTTGGTGTGGTGAGCATGGATGTGGGGCTACGGTGTGTATAAGTCTATTGGAGTTGCTGCGGGGAAACTCTACCCTACCCCAGCCCTCCCCTTGGAAAGGGGAGGGGCAAAAGTCCAGGAATGGGGGACAAAGAAGTAAAAAGTGAGGATGTTTCTATTAAAGTCTAAAGCCTAATTTCCGGGCGAAGATGGTAATGTCGATACCGCAAGTAATCCGCGATTATTTGCCCATGATCGAAGCATAACTGTGAGGGAATTTCCCACGGTGCAAAGATGCCCACACTTTTAGCATCATCTTGAGCGATCGGGGTTCCTACTGCTGTAGCGATAAATACCATACTAATAGTATGCTGCCTCAAATCGCGATCGGGTGCTGAATAAAGATGAAATTGTTCTACCAGTTGCACATCCAGTCCGATTTCTTCTTTTGCTTCTCGGATTGCGGCTGTCTCTAATGATTCTCCATAGTCTACAAAGCCGCCAGGTAATGCCCAGCCATGCGGTGGATTCAGCCGTTCGATCGTAATGATGGGGCGATGGGGTCGATCGATTAGTTCGATGATGATATCTACAGTGGGTGTGGGATTGCGGTAAGTCACGGTTGAATTGTGCAGCTAGGATCGATCGTCTTAGATTATCATTATTTTCTGTCCCTTTGGCAGAGTAAAACACCAGAATAATACATGAATTACCCCTACATTTTAGTACATATATTTCTCAATATTCCCGATCCGATCCAGTTGTAAATTAACGCTCGATGTGTGATTTAATCCCTATTTGCTAAGATTTGAGCAGGTTATAGTTGCAGATGTAAATGCTATTAATCAGCTTACAAATAGTCACTACACTCGTCCAGCCATGTCACCATCTACTTATACTACTAGAGAGCCAATAGCCAACGATATCCTATCTTCAGCCAATGCCAAGTACAAAGATCGCGATTATTTAGGCGCGTTAACAGCATATACAGAAGCAATCCAGATCGATCCCAATAATGCACTAGCTATTTGTTGTCGTGGAGTTGCTCACTATCGCCTGGGTAACGATCGAGATGCAATGATAGACTATAGTCGGGCGATCGCGATCGATCCAAAATTGGCAATTGCATATTACCGACGGGGTTTTTTGCGTTATCTAGCTAAAGATTATTTGGGTGCGATTGCTGACTACAATAAGTCGATCGAACTCAAACCCGATTTTGCACTTGCTTATTCCAATCGTGGTTATGCCTACCGCGATTTATACGGTGAACAAGAAGCACTGCTTGATTGGCGATTTGCCGCTAAATTATTTAAAGAACAAGGTAACATCACCAAATACCAAAGTACGATGCGATTGATCGAGCATATTTATGATGATGCAAGTTGCGCTTCGGGAATGCTTTAGCAAAAAGCTCGCTAAAAACAGCGAGCTTTTTCATCGCAGTTATCTTGAATCCATGGTGCGTTACGGCTTGCGCCTAACACACCCTACGTCAAATGTTTAAGGTTTGCGCCCAACACACCAGACATCAACTACGCTTCAGCACTAACAACCGATTTATACAGCGATTCGTAGGCTTGAGCCGAGCGAACCCAACTAAAATCACTCTCCATCCCCCGTTGTTGGAGTGCTTGCCATTGCGGCTTATAATTGAAACCTTCGGAAGCGCGTACCATACAAGTGTAGAGATCCAACGCTTCATAGCGATCGAAACAATAGCCTGTACCCCGCTGATTTTGCGGATCGTGGTGAGTAACTGTATCGACTAATCCACCCGTACGTCGCACAATCGGTACACAACCATAGCGCATCGATAGCATCTGAGAGATCCCACAAGGTTCAAACCGACTCGGCATCAAGAAGGCATCCGTACCCGCATAAATCCGCCGTGAGAGCGACTCATTGTACATCAGATAAGTAGCCATCCGCCCTGGAAAACGCGAGGCTAATTGCCATAATTGCGTTTCATAATTGCGATCGCCCGTACCCAATACCACAAACTGAGCATCAGTGTAGGCGAGAAAGCGATCGAGTGTCTGGAGCATCAGATCCAGCCCTTTTTGCTCCACCAATCGGGATACCATCCCCACGAGAAAAGTCTTAGGATTTATCGCTAAACCAAGTTCCTGTTGGAGTGCAGCTTTATTCTGACGGCGATCTTCGATCGTTTTTGCCGTATAAGTTTGAGCTAGAGCTTTATCATTTGCCGGATCGTAAACTTCGGTATCGATCCCATTGACAATTCCCGACAATCTCCCACTCACAAACGATAGCAGCCCCTCCAGTGTCTCCCCATATTCGATCGTCTGAATCTGGGCGGCATAAGTAGGCGAAACTGTATTGACTCGATCGGCAAATTGTACCGCTGCTGCCATCGTATTATGTCCCTGCATGTACCAAGGACACCAGGTAATCCGCTCCAGATACCACCGCCACGGCCCTTGGTAGGCTAAATTATGAATGGTGAAGATCGTACTAATATCGGGATCTTGGTGCATCCAGACAGGTAACATCCCCGTATGCCAATCGTGACAGTGGAGGACATTTGGCTTCCAATAATTCCAACAGAATTCCGCCGCGCCATTGGCAAAAAACGTAAAACGCCAATCCTCATCCTCTCCGCCATAAATCCGCAGCGGATCGAACGCTGGATGCCCAAATAAATACAAGGGAACGTCGGTACCTGGCAACACTGTCTCATACACCGCGAAGTGATTGAACATCGCGTCGCCCTCCCACACAGGCTCGTAGGGAATATCTAATTTACCCACGAGGGAGCCGTAATAAGGCATAAATATCCGTACATCATGCCCCATTTTGCGTAAAAATTTGGGCAACGCACCCACCACATCACCCATACCACCAACTTTGGCAATGGGAGCAGCTTCCGCCGCAACAAATAAAATCTTCATAAATAGATGAGATATTGACTTTTATATTTAGGCGGTCGGTACTGGGAGCATAACACTTTTGCGATGAGTATTTATACTTACGATAATTTAAGCTACGGTTTTTAGATTAACCCCAATCATTCCATTCAAATAAGCTACTCGATGCGCCAAAACCTGTGGCACATTTCGCTCATTCCATTGTGC
>NZ_JBGSQZ010000304.1:0-2186 GCF_041737865.1 Chamaesiphon sp. | reverse complement strand
AAAGAGACATAATATAGATACGTCTCCAAAAGTGCAGTTTCTGAGACATACTTTTGTTTGCTGGTATGGACTTCAAGCGTGTGGTGCTAAACCTAATTTTCCAGAATCCCCCTCTTCGAGGGTTAATACCGAGAACCCCAGTGTCGTACCCTGGCGATATATAGGCAGAGTCGGGTCTTGAGGAATAACATCAAAGGCTAACTTGGCAATAGCTGCTAACCGCTTAGTAGCATTTTTCTTGTGATAGTCCTGTGGATACTTCAGCCGCAGATTTGCAACTTGGGTTAAGAGTTCTTCAACCTGTAAGAGAAACAGATCGTGAGCAAATATAGTCCATTCATTAATTACTAGCGGCTGCGGTTCGGATTCACTCATTCATCTTCAGCCGCCAGTGCTGCATCCAGATCGAGATCGACATTGCTGACCAACGATTGAATTCGATCGACCAAATCGGAACTAACCTGTCGCACATGCTGGGGATTGGCTTGGATGTCTGTAGCTAGAAAATGTAGAAACTGTCCCAACAGCGGATCGCTGTTTTCATCCTCCGCCCGCGAAATCGTCACTTGCCCGTCAGATCCGATCGTATAGGAGATGCGATCTCGCTTATTTAAGCCCAATACTTTGCGAATGGGATCGGGAACGGTCGTCTGGTAACGATCGGTCAAAGTAGATTCCGAGCAGGGGGTTGATGGTGTAGCCATAGCAACTTGTCAACTGGTAGGGTAAACTCTACTCCCAAAGTAATGCAATTGCATTACTTTGTCAATCATGATTCCCCTCTCCTTTACCCTTTACCCTTTACCCTTTCCCCCCACACCCACCAGTTACACTCTCTTACAATACTACAAACACATGATAAGGAAGATTATCGTGCATTAGACGATGATTAGACAAGATTTAGGCACTCGGCGCGATCGTGATATAGTTAAAACAGGTACAATCCAATTACCATCATCGATTCAAAGTTTTATGCAAACTCTTAAAATTAGTAAAGTAGGCGATTCATTGAGTATAGTTTTATCGCCAGAAATTCTTCAAAAATTACAGGTTGGGGAAGGGGATTCGATTATGGCGATCGAGACAGTTGATGGGATTAAGCTTATCGCGGACGATCTAAAATTTCAGGCGGGGATAGAAGCTTATAACAAGGTTGTCAACAAATACTCGAAGGCTTTAGATGAGTTGGCGAAATGACCCCGCCAGTTTGGATTTCTGAAGTATTAGCCAGAACAATCCATGACGACCAAATTGCTCGATTTGGCGGTAGTGATGGGATTAGGGACGAAAATTTATTTTTAGCCAGTTTGGATCGACCGCGTAATCTACTTGCCTATGGCGACTCGCCAACGTTATTCGATCTGGCGGCTGCTTATGCCTATGGAATTGCCAAAAATCACCCTTTCGTTGATGGCAATAAGCGCACTGGCTTTGTACTAGCGGCTGTATTTTTGGAGCTAAATGGTTATTCGCTCGACACATCTGACTCGGAAGTAGTTGGGCTAATGGTTCGATTGGCACAAGGTCTGGAAGCTCAAGAATCGATTGCACTTTGGATGCAGTCACGATCGATAAAAAATGATCCCCAAGTCTAGGCAAATTCCTGAAAAATGTCGGCGATGTGCCCCGTTGAGTCCGGCTGAGGCTAGAGCAAAACATCCGACTTGCTGGGATGATAAGCTTTGCACTGCTCGACGGTTTTACATTAATAATCGCGATCGAATCAATCAGAAACGGGCGCGCAAACGTGTTGAAACAAAGCATCAAATTCCCGTACCCCAAGTCCATTATGGGATTTTACAGGTGTGGCGGGAGCTACGGGAAGATTCGCCGATTCATGCGATTGGGATTGAAATTTGGGATGGGAGTAATAAGTTAGCAGTGGTGCAGCCAGTTCATTGTGCTGGATGGTTGCCATCCCAAGTTCATGAGTATCTCCGGCAAGCTCTGACGGTATTGGATAGTGAGTATGGATTCAAGAAGTTTTCGTCTCAGATCTTAATTAGTCCCGAACAGTGTCCGATCCGGCCTTGTTTCCTATGCCAGTAGTTGTTCAACTTTCACTCTGGGATTATCTAGATACTGCATCTAAAACTCCGGTGGATGCGGATTTGTTTGGATTGCTCGATCGGGTGGAGCAGTCGATCGAGTTGCTGCCCATAGGTGAGAAGTTAGCGGTGGCAGGG
>NZ_JBGSQZ010000281.1:0-28747 GCF_041737865.1 Chamaesiphon sp. | reverse complement strand
TTCACCTTTTTCATTGCCAATCACGACGATGGCGCGGAAGCTGAGTTTTTTACCACCCTTAACTACTTTACTTACCCGACGGATTTGGATTACCCGTTCTTGGTAGGTGATTTCCTTTTCTTCCTTTTTACCTCTACTGCCGCCACCTCTGTTGCCGCCGCCTCTGTTGCCGCCGTCGCCTCTGTTGCCGCCGTCGCCTCTGCCGCCACTGCCGCCGCTACCGCCGCTACCGCCACCACTACCGCCGCCGCGACGTTGTTGTTGTTCTTGTGCCATAATCTGATATTTGGATGATTTATGATTAGAAGTTTAATCCAGCTTCACGAGCAGCGTCAGCCAAGGCTTGGACGCGACCATGATAAAGATTACCACCGCGATCGAATACTACCGTCTCGATGCCCTTAGCTTTGGCACGTTCGGCGACTAGTTTGCCGACTTCAGCGGCTGCGGTAATATTCCCACCACCACTCAATCGAGATTTTAGTTCGGGTTCGAGACTGGATGCCGCTGCTAGCGTATGTTGCTCGGTATCATCGATGACTTGGGCATAGATATGTTGGTGAGATCTAAAGATCGCCAAACGAGGGCGGGCTGTCGAACCATTTACGTCCTTCCGAACGCGACGGTGACGACGCTGTACTGATTCTTTACGTGTTAGTTTCATTTTATGTTCTATTTCTTCCCAGATTTACCAGCTTTCCGGCGGACAACTTCACCTTCGTAGCGAATTCCCTTACCTTTGTATACTTCTGGTGGGCGAACATCGCGGATTTTGGCAGCAGTATTGCCGACTAATTCTTTGTCGATACCACTAATGATTACATTAGTATTCTTTTCTTTAGGAACTTCGATTGTAATTCCCGCTGGTGGAGTGATTTTGACGGGTAAACTGTAGCCTACGTTGAGGGTGAGGACATTGCTGTCAACGGCAGCCCGATAACCAACTCCTTGGATTTCCAATTTCTTTTGGAAACCTGTGGAGACACCTTCAACCATATTGGCAACTAGCGTCCGACACAATCCATGTTGTTGACGAGCGGGGCGGGACTCGTTGGCACGATTCACGACGACCATCTCGCCTTCGATGAGGATGACTACTCCTGAGGGGAGGATGCGAGAGAGTTCACCTTTGGGGCCTTTAACTACAACTGATTGACCATCAATATCGATGGTAACTTTAGCTGGTAAAGGAATTGGACGTTTTCCAATTCTAGACATAATTAATATTTACTCCTTGTCAATGAAATTGCGATACTTTAGTAGGCGCAAAGATGAATATTTGAGCCAGGGGAGTAAGATTTAGTACATATAAAGTGACTAATTCAGTGAAATCACGGTTGACTTCTACCTACTGACTACTTGAGATTTACCAGACGTAACAGAGGATTTCGCCACCGACACCTTGTTTACGGGCTTCGCGATCGGTCATAATTCCACTAGAAGTAGAGATCACTGCGATGCCAATCCCACCCAAAACTTTAGGTAAGTCTTTGTGGTTGGAATAAACGCGCAATCCAGGCTTACTTACCCGTTTGAGGGCGGTAATAATTGGTTGGCGATTTTTGCCTTTGTATCTGAGGGTTAGGACTAATTTTTTGTCAATCCCTTCGCCAGTTTCTTCGTACTCGCCGACATAGCCTTCTTGTCTGAGGACAGTGGCAATACTGCGAGTAAGTTTAGTTGCTGGGAGATTGGTGGTTTGATGTTTGACTATGCTCGAATTCCGAATCCGAGTGAGCATATCTGAGATGGTATCGTGTGCCGCCATTTGTTGTTTAGGGTGATTAGTGATGTTAGTGGCTGGTGGCTAGTGGCTGGTGGTGAGCCATTGCTCTCCATCATATTGATGCCATTACTACCGCTGTTACCTGTAGCGATTAACTCGCGCGGAAGGGCATTCCCATTTCTTTGAGCAATGCGCGTCCAGATTCATCGTTATCGGCTGTGGTGATAATCGAGATATCCATCCCGCGAATTTGGTCGATTTGGTCGTACTCGATTTCCGGGAAAATCAGTTGTTCGCGAATCCCAATACTGTAGTTACCGCGACCGTCAAAACTTTTAGGGCTGATGCCTCGGAAGTCCCGAATTCGGGGCAGGGTGAGGTTGATAAACCGATCCAAGAAGGCGTACATCCGATCGCCGCGCAGTGTCACCATGACTCCCACAGGCATCCCAGCGCGGATTTTAAAACCCGCGATCGCTTTTTTAGCGCGGGTGACGACTGGCTTTTGTCCGGTAATCTTGGCGATTTCCGCGATCGAAGATTCTAGAGCTTTAGCATTGGTAGCTGCTTCACCCAGACCTCGATTGACCGTAATTTTAATCACCTTGGGCACTTGCAGCATATTGGTATAACCAAATTGCTCCATCAGCTTGGGTGTGATTTCTTTTTGATACTTAGTTTTGAGTTGTTGTGCCATGATATTCGAGTATGATTTCCTGGGCTTGGTCAGGATAATAGCTATTTACAAAAGGGGAACTGAGAACTAACTAGTCGATAATCTCGCCAGTTTTCTTCAACATCCGCACCTTTTTACCTTCAGCGTTGACAGTGTAACTAATTCGACTAGCAACATTTTGGGTAGTCGAGTAGATCATCACTTTGGAGCTATGAATCGGAGATTCGGAGGTATCGATCCGACCGGATTCGCCTTCTTGAGCTGGTTTGATGTGTTTGGTACGAATACTCACACCTTTGACAATCACTTTACTTAGTTCGGGAAAAGATTTAAGAATTTCGCCGATTTTGCCTTTATCTCGACCGGAGATAATTTGTACGGTGTCGCCTTTCTTGACGTGCATCCGATGGATAACTTTGGGTTTCTGTCTTGCCATTTTTTAGAGTACCTCTGGAGCCAATGAGACGATTTTGGTGAAGCTTTTTTCACGAAGTTCGCGAGCGACAGGGCCGAAAACGCGAGTACCTCTGGGATTACCGTCAGCATTGACTAGCACGGCGGCATTATCATCAAACCGGATACTCATACCACTCTCGCGGCGCATAGTATGTCGGGTACGGACGATGACTGCACGGACTACTTCGGATTTCTTGACTGCCATATTCGGAGTGGCATCTTTGACAACGGCGATAATTGTGTCGCCTACGCCGCCGTAAGTACGATTACCCGCACCCAGGACGCGAATACACATAATTTTGCGGGCACCGCTATTGTCCGCAACGGTTAAATAACTTTCTTGTTGAATCATTGTTGTGTAGAGGGTAGCGATTCGCGCTCGTCGGGTTCCCCGACGGTTTAGCGAATCAAGACGAGGGTAGGGGGGAGAGGGTAGGGAAGAGAGTAAAATTTTACACTCGAACCATCACCATTCCTAGCCCCACCAAGTGATTTAGGCTTTGGTACTGAGAATTTCAGCGAGTGTCCAGCGTTTGGTGCGGCTGAGGGGGCGGGTTTCAGAAATCCGCACTCTGTCGCCTTCTTTACACTGGTTGTCTTCGTCATGCACCTTATATCTTTTGGTTCTGACGACTACTTTGCCATATTTGGAGTGGGCGGAACGGTTTTCGATCGCGACCACTATGGTTTTTTGCATCTTGTTGCTGACGACGAGGCCAACTCTTTCTTTAGCTGCCATTGTGTGTTGATTACCTGTGGCTGAGTATGTTGACTGTTATTAAACCTTGGCGGTTTTACGTTGGTGTTCCACGGTCAATAACTGCGCTAATTTATGGCGGTTATGTTTGAATTCGTGGGTTTTTTCTAACCGACGGGTAGCTTGTCTGAGGCGCAGGTCAAACAGATTTCGTTTGACAGCGATAATCTCAGCAGCTAGTTCTTCATCGGTTAGGCTTGTTACTTCGGCAATTTTGGGCAGAGCCATAACCTTAATCAGTCTCGTCTTCTAAATGTGCTTTGATAATAAACTTGACTTTGATCGGTAGCTTGTGCATCGCTAAACGCATCGATTCCCGCGCAATGTCTTCAGGAACGCCACCAATCTCGAATAAGATCCGACCTGGTTTGACTACTGCTACCCAAAATTCGGGAGAACCTTTACCGGAACCCATCCGTGTTTCTGCTGGGCGCATGGTAACTGGCTTGTCAGGGAAGATCCGAATCCAGATTTTCCCGCCCCGTTTGAGATAGCGGTTCATAGCTCGCCGACAGGCTTCGATCTGACGGGAGGTGATCCAGGATGGTTCGATCGCTTGTAAGCCGTATTCACCAAAAGCAATTTCACTGCCTCTGGTAGCTAAACCAGTCATTCTACCGCGCTGTTGTTTGCGGAATTTCGTTCTTCTAGGACTTAACATTTTTCAAATCTATCCTTCATCAGAGCGGTCATCGAACTGCTGACGGCGACGTTGTTGCTGTTGCCGACGTTTGGGTTGAGCAGCACTAGGTATTTCTAGATTTTCTTGTCCGGGGATGATTTCACCCTTAAAGACCCAAACTTTTACACCGATGATTCCATAAGTGGTTTCTGCGGTTTTGGAAGCGTAGTCAATGTCTGCGCGGAGGGTATGTAGAGGTACGCTACCTTCACGAGACGATTCAGTCCGAGCGATTTCTGCTCCGTTGAGCCGTCCGCCGACTTGAATTTTGATGCCTTTAACTTCGGCTCGTTGCGCCCGTTGGATTGCCTGACGGACAACACGACGGAAGGAGACACGGCGAGATAGTTGTTGAGCGATGAATTCAGCGATTAGAGCTGCATCAGCGTCAACCTTGGCAATCTCAATGACGTTAATCCGAATCTGACGATCGGTACCAAGTTTTTTGAGTAGAGCTTGACGGATGACTTCGATGCCGCTGCCTTGACGACCGACGACAACACCTGGACGAGCAGTATGGATTTCGAGTTCGATTTGGTCGGCTTTACGCTCGATCCGAACTTTGGAAATCCCTGCTGTGCTGAGGGTGGGGTCTTTCTCGATGTGTTGGCGAATGATGTAGTCTTCTTTGAGAACTTCGGGATAGCGACGGCTATCTGCATACCACCGCGAACGGTGTTCCTGCGTGATGCCGAGTCTAAAGCCGATCGGATGAATCTTCTGTCCCATGTTATTTCTTTATATGCTCCCTAGTTCGTTTCCGCCACTGCCACAGTGATGTGACATGTCGGTTTGCGGATTTTGTAAGCGCGACCTTGCGCTCTAGGGCGGAAGCGTTTTAGTGCTGGGCCACCGTCAGCATAGGCAGTAGATACTACTAGCTTGGCTGGATTCATCCCATTGTTGTTTTCAGCATTAGCCACAGCCGATCGCAATACTTTGATAATCTCTTCACAAGCCTTGTAAGGCATGAATTCAAGAATAATCAAGGCTTCACGGTAGGAACGTCCCCGAATTTGGTCTAGTACGCGGCGCACTTTAAAAGGAGACATGCGAATGTATTTCGCAACTGCTTTGATTTCTGTTTTGTTTTCGATCGCCATAGTTTTTTTCTTTAATCCATTTATAATTCAAAGTTAACTTTGAATTATCTACCGGATTTTTTGTCTCCCTTTGAGTGGGAACGATAGTTCCGAGTGGGCGAAAACTCACCTAATTTGTGTCCGACCATTTGATCTGAGACAAAGACAGGAACGTGTTGACGACCGTTGTGTACTGCGATCGTGTGTCCGACCATTTGCGGCAGGATTGTGGAAGCCCGCGACCAAGTTTTGATCACGTCTTTACGACCAGACGCATTCATTTTTTCTACCTTTGTCATCAGATGATCTGCGACAAAGGGACCTTTTTTGAGAGAACGACCCATAATTTAGTGAATGGTGAATGGTGAATGGTGAATGGTGAATGACGATCGAAAGTTATGTATTTTACGTTATAAATAATGACGATCGCATAGTAAACAATGAATAACCGATAGCTAATTTCACTATCCACTATCCACCATTCACCATCCACTCTCTTAGTTCTGACGACCGCCTTTACCACGTTTGGAGGATTTCCGGCGACGGCGGATGATGAGTGCGCTGCTGGCTTTCTTCTTCTTCCGAGTCTTGTAGCCCAGGGTAGGCTTACCCCAAGGCGTAACTGGCCCTGGGCGACCGATTGGCGCGCGACCCTCACCACCACCGTGTGGGTGATCCACTGGGTTCATGACGCTACCTCTGACCTTAGGACGGCGACCTTTCCAGCGGTTACGTCCGGCTTTACCCGCGTTCGTGTTCCGTGCGTCAGTATTACCGACTTGTCCGATGGTGGCGTAACATTCTTTTCGCACCATGCGGACTTCACCAGAAGGCATTTTCAGGGTAACATAGTCCCCTTCTTTTGCTACTAGTTGAGCCGCAGCACCAGCAGATCTGGCGATTTGGGCACCTTTTCCGGCGGTGAGTTCGACACTGTGTACAGTGGTACCCAAGGGGATATTAATCAACGGCAAAGCGTTGCCAATCTCAAATGGAGACTCTGGCCCAGTGATGATTTCAGTACCAACTTCTAAGCCAACTGGATGCAGAATGTAACGTTTTTCGCCATCTCTGTAAAACAGTAGGGCGATCCGTGCGTTCCGGTTAGGATCGTACTCGACAGTTGCTACTTTTGCGGGGATGTTGATTTTGTCTTGACGACGAAAATCGATCGTCCGGTAGAGACGTTTGTGACCGCCACCACGTCTACGACTGGTGATGACCCCACGGTTGTTGCGCCCCTTATCACGGTGTCTGTATTTAACCAGTGATTTTTCCGGCTTACTCACGGTAATTTCAGCAAAGTCTGAGATTACGGTTTCGCGACTACTAGGCGTATATGGCCGATAAGAACGGGTACCCATAATTAGTTGTTAGGTATTAGGTTTGAGGTATAAGGGCGAGTGACTAGCTATTTGAGGCGATGGTGAGATCGAACTGCTAACTAATATCGCCCTAGTTATTAAACTTCAGGGAAGAGGATAATTGATTGACCCTCGACGATGGTGACAGTTGCGCGTTTGTAGCGAGGTTTGGCACCTAAGAACTTACCAACGCGGCGAGTCTTGCGGGGGAGATTTTGAGTATCTACCCGTTTAACTTTGACATCAAATAAGGATTCGATCGCGGCTTTGATTTGAGGCTTGGTCGCCTGAGGAACTACGTCAAAAACGTATTTGTTTTGTTCCATCGCGATTGTGGCTTTTTCAGTCACAATCACGTTCCGAATTAAATCTGGTAAATCGCGGTCAGCAACTCTAATCGTCATTGTAAACCTCCTGGATTTTAGCGATCGCTTCAGCAGTAGCGACGATCTGGTCAGCGTTGAGAAGATCGAAGACGTTTAGCCCCGACGCAGAAATCATTTTAACTTTGGCAATATTCCGAATTGATAACAATGTATTGTCTTCAATTTCAGCCACGATTACCAATACTTTACTCTCAGCTTCTACACCCCAACGAGTCAATGCCTGAACGAACTCTTTAGTCTTGGGTTGAGCAACATTGGTCGTGAAGTCTTGAACGACGATGATGTCTTCAGTCCGACTCATTAGAGCCGTCCGCAAAGCCAATCTCCGCTCTTTGCGATTCATCTTCATGTTGTAATCTTTGGGCTTTGGTCCAAAAATTACCCCACCCCCCCGCCAGAGCGGAGAACGAATCGAACCCGCACGAGCGCGTCCGGTACCTTTCTGTTTCCAAGGCTTCCGTCCACCACCGCGAACCTCGGCACGAGTCTTGGCACTAGCCGTACCTTGACGCGCATTGTTTGTCTGCCGAATTAGGGCACGGTGGACGATGTGAGAAGCATTTTCTTCTCTTGCAACAGCCAATTCGAGGGTGGCGGAGCCAGCTTCCTCGCCTTGCCAGTTGCGGATGACGCAATTAGCCATAACTATTTTTTATCTCCGGTTCCTATGGTTGTAATTATTTACCGACTTTGAATTCAGGCACGATCCGAAGTAATGCGCCGGGCTTGCCAGGAACGGAACCTTCGATCAAGAGAACATTCCGCTCGACATCGATCTGGACTACTACCAATTTCTTGACCGTGATCCGTTTGCCACCCAGTCGCCCTGCCATTTTCTTACCAGGGTAGACACGACCAGGGGTGGTACCTGCACCAGTCGAACCAGGTTCGCGGTGATTTTTAGAACCGTGAGACATCGGTCCCCGCGCAAAGTTCCACCGTTTTTGCCAACCAGCAAAGCCCTTACCGATACTATTGCCTGTGACATCGATACTTTGACCGACAGTAAAGATGTCTGGTTTGACTTCTTGACCGAGTGTCCAATCATCAGTGCTATCGACCCGAAATTCTTGGAGGTGACGCAGTGGACTAGCCCCAGCTTTCTTGAGGTGTCCGAGTTCTGGTCTGTTTAATGCTTTTTCTTTGACTTCATCAAAACCAATCTGAATGGAACTGTATCCATCAGTGGCTTTTGTTTTGATCTGGGTGATGGTGCAAGGGCCTGCTTGAACGACGGTGACAGGAATTGCTCTCCCTGTCTCTTTGTCGAAAATTTGGGTCATGCCGAGTTTGGTGCCGAGAATACCGATAGACACGGTTTTTTATGCTTCCTTATATTTGAGACATCAGGATGTTGATGGACTTCCACCGGCAGGCGCGTCCATCTGTGGGTTTGACTTGATTTACAACTTACCAATCCAGCTAACTTTAGCATCTACAATCGTGTGCGTTTCTGCACGTAATTGTAGATGCGTCGGATGCGATAAGTTTTCACTCATGACGCAGAACTAAGGACAAGGTATCGATCGATAAATCGTATTAATTGCTATAACAGACTCGGGCAGCACGCCGCCTAGTATCTATTTCAGCCGATTCATCGGAGTCGCAACTCTACTGAGTTGGAAGTTTCAGACCACAATCTATAAGTCTACACCAGACGATCGCTGTTGTCTATCTATTTATTAATGACAGTAGATGGGTCTAAGATGGGATTTACTCAATTTTTTACTTAGATCGATATGCCATCCCAATTAGTATTCAACTTAGCTAGTGGCTCGGTATCCTGTGGCTTTACACCAGTTGCCGCCAGGGAATTACAGGCAAGGCTCAATGAGATCGTCCAAATTCTCAAAGTCAAGACAGCAGAAACCAGCAGCGGGGGTAAGCCCAAACCTCACAAACCGATCGAGTATCAGTATACAGGGGATGTTTTTTTGGAAATCTTCTGTAATCCCAACATTTGGGCAAATGTCTTTGTCGCCAAGGTATTAATTACATTGCGGGACGATCGCATCCGGCTCAGTAGTGAAGCCGAACTGACACGAATCATCGAAGATGTCGATCGATTTGTAGAACAAACTGATTAAAGAGCGAATGTTGAATTGTCGATATTGGTACCGATCTCGGTCAAAATCTGTTGAGGCGTAACGATCGCAGCAGGATATTCAGCAGTTCTAAATTCTTAGTTATTCTGTCAATCTCATTCTAGACAATCGTGTTATAATTGCTCCAAAATTTAGCGTGCAGCTACAATTATTGGTATGACTAACAAATCGATCGTCAGCATGTGTTGTTACGGGGTTCTAAGTATATGGTTATACCCGTATCAAGCACTAGCTCAAGTAAAGACAGGAACTATCAAAACTAATCCTGCTACCTATGAAGACGATCGGGTTAAAGTTGTGATTCAAGACTGTAGCCGAAAACTGCAAGATCTAATCTGTAAGGCGATCTTGACTAGTAAAAATAACGATCGCATTATCGATCTAAATGGCAACAACATCAAACTAGTAGATTTTGAAGGTAATGAATACTATCCAACTAGTGTCCGATTGGCAAACCGAATTAGTGAGAATAACTCGATTAAAACCGAATTAATTGAAAATGTTCCCTTCAAAGCGAGCTTTGTATTTGCCAAAATGCCTACAAATCTAACTCAAGTTGCCTTGCTTCAAATCCCGCTCAGTGGCGGTATTAATAGTATGGCAAAGTTCAGAAATTTTGCCATTATCACTCCAAGTCAGCTTGGTACGCAACCTGTTAGAGCAGCAGTTCCTAAAATAGCTACTGTCAATTCAGAAGCTAGTAATGAAATTAGTTTAATTTGTCCCGATCGCACAAAAATTCTCTATCGAGCTACCTCTAAAAGTTATTTAATGTACATTTGTGGTGTTAAAAATCCCACTCACTACGTCGGGATTGCCAAGGATGGATCTCAGGGAATCACACTCAGACTACGTTATTACGATCGAACACAGTTTTCAGCAGACAATGGTGAAGCTAATTACACGATCGCGGCAGATCGAATCATCATCCGCAAAGACAGTAAAATTATCTACCAAGAAAAGATCCAAGTATTGCAACCATTACCTGGAGCGATTGTTACGGAAGGCACAGCGGCTAGGAACAAACCTAAGAAAATTGCTCCAGCGATCGATAACGAAACGGATCGATCGCGTAGTTCGACTAGCCCATCAACTTCTAAAATCAAACGGTAACGAAGCGATCTCGTATCTTTAAATACGGTTTGTATTTACAGCAGATATTAATAGATTCAGTTAAACTAACTCAAGCAAAACTACCGATCCCATTGTCAAATTTAAATATCGTTTGACTCTAAATATCAGTGTAATCTTTTAATAATTGCTGCAAATCCTATATCGACTCAGTATTTTCACTTGTAGTTGCTGGACGATCGAAATTCGATCGAATATAGTGAGATTGCGGTCAAAAATCTATTTGTTTGTATGAAAGAGGCTCAAAATTCCACTCAGAAGTTACAATCGTTGCCACCCACTCACAATGTTGGCAATTCTAGTCAACTAGGAACTTTGTACGACTCAATGCTCTTGCACAGAGGCGATGCCGACAACAAACGTTCAGATGGAGAAGCTCTATACAATCACTCCCTCACCATTAGCGAGCAGCAATTTGGTGTCAATCACCTGTATACTGCTCAAAATCTGCATAACTTAGCAGTTTTCTATGAGTCAATGGGTAAGTACGCTGATGCTGAAGCCCTATACACTCGGACTTTATCAATCAGAGAAGAGCAACTAGGAGCCAATCACCCCTTTACAGTTCAAAGCTTAAATAATCTCGGACTATTGTATGAGTCAATGGGGCGGTATATAGATGCAGAACCATTTTATACACGCTCTCTAGTTATTAGAGAAGCACGATGGGGAGATAGTCATCTTCATACAGCTCAAAGTCTGTATAGTCTAGCTCAACTGTATGCAAATATGGGTCGATACACAGAAGCCGAACCACTATATATCCGCTCTCACGCTATCTGCGAACAGCAATTGGGCGCAGAACATATCGATACGGCTCAGAGCTTGAACCATCTGGCAACCTTGTATCAGACAATGGGGCGATATGCTGATGCTGAATCTTTACAGATTCGCGCTCGCGATATCTACCAGCAACAATTAGGAGCCGACCATCTCGACACCGCTCAAAGCTTGCAGGATCTGGCGGCATTGTATCTGGCAATGGGGAAATTCGAGCCAGCAGAATCTTTGTACATTCGCATTCTAAAAATTTACGAACAAAAAGTGGGGATCGATGCTGTAGATACTGTGTCCAGTATCAACAATTTAGCTGCTTTATATGCTGAGATCGAGCGATATGAAGATGCGGAATCTCTATACATCCGCGCTTTAGACATCTATCAACAGCAACTTAGTCCCAACCATTTAGATACTGTTCCTGGTTTAAATAATTTGGCAGATCTATACAAGTTACTTCAGCGATACGAAGAAGCCGAACCTCTATATACTCGCGCTCTAGCAATCTGCGAACAGCAACTAGGCTCGAATCATGCGTATACTGCTCAAAGTCTGGAGCGGCTGGCTAATTTACACTATGAGATGGGCAAATTTACTGATGCTCATTTGCAGCTAGTTCGGGCATTGAGCATTTATGAACAGCAATTGGGTGGCGAGCATCCTTATACTGCTCAAGGGCTAAACAATCTGGCAAGCTTGTGCTATCGGATTGAAAAATATGCCGAAGCAGAACCACTGTATGTTCGCGCACTGGGGATCTACGAGCGTCAACTCGGACAGGATCACCCAGATACAGCTCAAGGGCTAAATAATTTGGCTGTACTGTATTACAAAACTGGCAACTATGATGCGGCGGAACCATTGTATGTTCGCTCTCTAGAAATCAGAAAACGTCAATTAGGGATAAATCACCCCCATACTGCCCAGAGCTTGAATAATTTAGCCAGCCTGTATTACAAAAACAGACGATATGCTGAGGCAGAGCAACTATACACTCAGTCCCTAGCAATTAGAGAGCAACATCTAGGCGCGAACCATCTCCAAACAGCCACTAGTTTAAATAATTTAGCTCTTGTCTATCAATCGATGAAACGATATGCTGAGGCAGAGCAACTGTATACTCGATCGCTAGCAATTCGGGCGCAACATTTGGGGGCAGACCATCCCAAGACTCAAAAAGTGCGGCGAGATTTTCTTGACTTTCTACAGCAAGTCGTGAATACTGGACAAGTCGATCGACTGTCGGCTTTACCGCTGACCCAAGCTTTGCTCCAAAAGATGCAGGGATAGGTCTAGTAACAGTAGCTAATCATCTCGTCGGCTACTGTCAAGCTGGGAGCTAGTTGACATATTCGATCTAAATTTTACAAAAGAACATTGACGTGTACCTAACAAGAGAGGATTAATGTGATATGATTCTGGGCAAAGGTACACAAACGCTACATCAGTTACGCAAACCCATCACCAACCATCTAAAATCGTCAAAACTGGATAATTCGATCGATTAGTTCTCAGCGATTAAAAAAAATTTAATATAGTCTTTATGTTAAGACTCATCAATATCGCGCGAAATATTAATTTAAGAGCATCAATTTGCTCTAAATCTGATTTTCGCTCGATCGACCAATATTTAGCCCAATTGGGTCTGGTATATGGTAATTTACCGGAGTGGGCTTTGACGATCTGTTAGATCTCAGTCTCTCCCCCGCAACCTTCAGTTCACTGCCATAAATTTCAGCGAAGGAGGCCGAAGTGCAGGATAAGTGTGTCAAAAATCGCAGCCGATCTAAACGGAGAAGTATCTATTGCCCAACTCATGACTGTTATCTCGACAGTATGAGCAAAAAGTACTATATATTTGCCGATCGACCAGAGCAGCTCGAAGCCAAAGGCGTAAATCAGTCAGCAGCAAGAACATTGATTAAATTCCATACAACTGTATCGATTACTGGCGAGTGGTTGGAGGCTTTTTGGTGCGATCGCTGTCAAAGTACCCGCTGGTACTATGTCTGTAAGACTGACAATCGTACTTACGATATATCCCTGGCTCCAGATGAGCTATGGCAGCGGGTGACTGGAGTAGTTCATCCTAATGGCAACCCCTCAGTCGGAGAATTTACGCGCCGAGAGGCTCGTGTCAATCGATATCAAGGTGTGAAAGCTTTCAACACTATTCGCTAATTTCGAGTGAATTGGTAATACTGGTACATGTATATAAATATACCAAATAAATAAAATCTTTACTACCGTATTTTGGCGGATTTCGCTGTATTTCAAACATACTAATCTCAAACATTGCTCAATTATTGCCAGTGCTAGAGACAAATGTGAACGATCCTAAACCATTAACTATCGACTCGGAGGATCTTAAATGTCCCTACAGATAATGAATGGTGGATCGATCGACTAATTTGGGGAACTATAAGATAAGAGATTAGAATTGTACTAAAATTTCAGATAATTAGCTAATTTTGATTATGGATTCATCCGATCGAGTAATACTAATCACAGGCGGGGCTGGATATATTGGCTCCCATGCGGTAAAAGCATTAGAAGAGCGAGGGTTTCAGACGATCGTTCTCGATAGCCTAGTCTATGGACATCGGGATCTAATTGAAACCAACCTCAAAGCTAAATTGGTAACTGGAGATATTAACGATCGAGCTTTCCTCGATCGACTTTTTAGCACCACCAAGATTGATGCAGTGATGCACTTTGCCGCCTTTGCTTATGTGGGCGAGTCAGTTACAGATCCAGCCAAATATTATCGAAATAATGTAGTCGGGACTTTGACATTGCTCGATGCAATGCGCGAACATGGGGTGACTAATTTCGTATTTTCTTCCACCTGTGCGACTTACGGGAATCCCCAGAGCATCCCCATCACCGAAGATCATCCGCAACAGCCGATCAATCCCTACGGTGCGGGGAAACTCGCGATCGAACGAGTCCTCAAAGATTACGATCCAGCATACGGACTACAATCGGTCATCTTCCGCTACTTCAATGCCGCTGGAGCCGATCCTGACGGACTATTTGGGGAAGATCACAATCCTGAAACCCACTTGATCCCGCTGATCCTACAGGCTGCTGCGGGTAAACGGGCATCGATATCAGTTTTTGGTACCGACTACGATACACCAGATGGTACTTGTATCCGCGACTATATCCATGTAACGGATTTAGCTCAAGCCCATGTTTTGGGACTAGAATACCTGCTCGAACATCAAACCAGCCAAATCTTCAATCTGGGTAATGGTAATGGTTTCTCTGTCAAAGAGGTAGTTGATACAGCCAGACAAGTAACTGGCAAAGAAATCGCGATCGAAGAATGTCCCAGACGAGTGGGCGATCCTGCCATACTGATTGGTAGTAGCACTAAAGCGGGCCAAATGTTAGGCTGGGAACCAAAATATGCCGACTTGAACGCGATCGTCAAACATGCGTGGAACTGGCACCAATCGCGCCATTTTTCTTAGTCTGCACTATTTGTCAAGCAAGGAACAATCAATATTCCCACACCATGAATGTAAAGACCACAGACTCAAAACCAGAGCTGATAATTGAAGCGGGACGAGCAGAAAGACAATATTGGCAAGATCTCTGGCGATACCGCGAGTTATTTTACTTTTTGGCATGGCGGGATATCTTGGTACGCTATAAGCAAACCGCGATCGGGATTGCCTGGGCATTAATTCGACCATTCATCACGATGATAGTATTTACCGTGGTATTTGGCAATCTCGCCAAATTACCATCTGAAGGTGTGCCTTACCCGATTCTAGTGTTCTCGGCGATGCTACCCTGGCAGTTCTTCTCTAATGCTTTATCTGAATGTAGTAATAGTTTGATTGGTAATGCTAATTTGATATCTAAAGTCTACTTTCCCCGCTTGATCGTGCCTGTGAGTGCGATCGTCGTGAGTTTTGTAGATTTTATGATTTCGGGGATCATTCTACTAGGACTGATGGCTTACTATGCTTATGTTCCTAGTTGGCGAATATTGATGCTACCAGTGTTTATCGCGATCGCGTTTGCGGCTTCGATCGGAGCTGGCTTGTTATTTGCATCGCTCAACGTTAAATATCGCGATTTTCGCTTTATCGTGCCATTTATCACTCAAATTGGACTGTATATTTCGCCAGTCGGATTTAGCAGTAGTATCGTTCCCGAACAGTATCGGTTACTCTATTCATTGAATCCAATGGTAGGCGTAATCGATGGATTTCGCTGGTCGATCTTAGGCGGAGACGCAAAGCTGTATTTACCAGGTTTTGCCTTGTCATTAGGTCTAGTATTATTAATGTTAATTGCTGGAGTTGTTTATTTCCGCAAAATGGAGCGAACATTTGCTGATGTGATTTAATTTTAGAACTAGATACCTAATAAAATAACAATATCTGCCTGACATAATAGTTTGAGTTGAGAATTTAAGTAGGAAGCACATTATTGGGTATCCGAAAGATGAAGGCTATAAACGCTATCTCCAATTTGCTGTCGTGGCACATCCTAAAGGAAATAATATATGTCTGATACAGTAGTTCAGGTTGAAAATTTAAGTAAAAAGTATATCATTGGGCATCAGAAACAAGAAAGCTATACAACGCTACGAGATTCGATTACCAATGGTGCGAAAGGTCTACTAAAGCCGTTTCAACGAGATCTATCTCAAGTTGCCAATAGTACTTCTGAAGAATTTTGGGCACTAAAGGATGTATCTTTTGATATTAAGCAGGGCGATAGAGTTGGAATTATAGGTAAAAACGGAGCGGGAAAATCGACACTCCTAAAAATATTGAGTCGAATTGTCGAACCTACGAGTGGGCAAATTAAAATCAAGGGTAGAGTGGCAAGTCTACTAGAAGTCGGCACAGGGTTCCATCCAGAGCTAACCGGGCGAGAAAATATAGCTCTTAATGGGGCAATTTTGGGAATGAGCAAAGTTGAAATCGATCGCAAGTTCGATGAAATTGTGGCGTTTGCAGAGATTGAAAAATTTTTAGATACTCCCGTTAAGCGTTATTCGAGTGGGATGTATGTGCGTTTAGCGTTTTCAGTAGCAGCACACCTAGAGCCAGAAATTCTGATTGTAGATGAAGTATTAGCAGTAGGCGATGCCCAATTCCAAAAGAAGTGTATGGGTAAAATGGAATACATTGCTGAAAAAGAAGGGAGAACAATTCTGTTTGTCAGCCATAATATTAGTGCTATTCAAAGATTGTGTTCGAGTGCTGTTTTCCTAAAGGAAGGCAAAGTATTTGCTCTCGGAGAATCCCAAAAAGTAGTAGATTTTTATCTTAAGCAAGATCTGAAGATTGATTCTTACAGAGATTGGGAAGGGAAATCGAGTCCCCCAGGGAATCAATTTGTTAGTCTCCTCCAAGCAAGAGTTGTAGACAAAAATTTAAAGACGACAAGTTGTGTCAAAATTACTGAGGAAGTAGGTATTGAGATGACATACAAAGTTCTAAGAGATGAATACGTTTTCACCCATGGTTTAAACTTATATGATGAACAAGGCGTTCACATATTTAGTTCTCATGATAGAGTGACAGCACAGGCAGCTAAATCTATTCCAAAAGGAATACATACAATTATTGCCTGGATTCCAGGGAACCTTTTAGCAGAAGGAATGCAAATTGTGGGGTTAGCTTTAATGCAATATAATCCTTACGAGGTAATTTTTCACGAGCAAGAGGCGTTAGCTTTTGATGTTATGGATGTTTTTGACAACACTTCAGCTCGTGGAATGTATGAAGGAGCTTTCCCTGGATTGGTAAGACCAATTCTTGAGTGGAATTATATCAAATAATTTACCTTACGTTCAGGAGACAAACAATGAGTACGGATCGAGTTATTACACCAGAAGAAAAAGATAAGCCTTTATTACCTTGGACGGGAGAAAGGCTAGTAACAGAAGTTAACGATCGAATAGGTACGATAGAACATCTTCATAGATACGCATTTGCAATGGAGTATGTATCTAACAAAGTGATTGTTGACATTGCATCTGGAGAGGGCTACGGTTCTAATTTACTGGCTGGTGTGGCAAGTCATGTGATTGGTGTTGATGTATCTCAAGAAGCTATTGATTTTGCTTGTCAAAAATATATAAAGCCTAATTTAGAGTTTAAAGTTGGAAGTGCTGATTCCATTCCTGTACCAGACAATTCTGTGGATGTTGTAGTGAGTTTTGAAACGCTGGAACATCATGAAAAACATGATGAGATGATGAAAGAAATCGTCAGAATTTTGAAACCTGAAGGGTTGATGATTATTTCAACTCCAGACAAATCTATATATCACAGGAGAGATCCAGATAATATCTATCATGTAAAAGAATTGGATTTTGATGAATTTACATGCTTGGTTGAAAAGCACTTTAAAGAAAGTGTATTTATAGAACAGAAAATTATTTTCGGATCTCTATTAAGCTTGAAGCATTCTACTCAATCAGGAGCAGAGAAGTTAAGTTTTTATTCTGGTGACTTTGACCGAATAAAGTTTTCGCTAGATTTATCTAAAGATGTGATTAATCAGCCTTATTTTTATATTTGTTTGGCAAGCAATCAGAATGTTGAATATCAAGGAAAGTCTTTCTTTGATGGGTCTGACGTTTACGAAAAAACTGAGTTAAAGTATCAATCAGATATTAAAGAGCTTCAACAAAATATTCAAGAACTTCAACGCAAGTTACGTTATTCTTTTGGCTCACGACTGCTAAGCAAAGTGAATAGAATGATATCGAAATTATAATCAGTCGAAAATCATAATAATCAAGAACTGGGATCTTTAGTATGAGTAAATCTTTCGATCTTAAAACGATCGCCTTCTATCTGCCCCAGTATCACCCCATTCCAGAAAATGATACCTGGTGGGGAAAAGGCTTTACAGAATGGACTAATGTTGCAAAATCCAAGCCTTTGTTTCCAGGACACTATCAACCACATATTCCTGCTGACCTTGGCTTTTACGATCTCAGGCTACCAGAAGTACGTCAAGCTCAAGCCGATCTAGCCAAATTCTATGGAATTTCTGGTTTCTGCTATTACCATTATTGGTTTAATGGTAGTCGGTTACTAGAACGCCCTTTTAATGAGGTATTGTCTTCAGGGGAACCAGATTTCCCATTTTGTTTATGTTGGGCAAACGAAACATGGTCGAGGAGGTGGTTGGGAGAGGAAACAAATATCCTGCAAAAACAAAGTTACTCCCATGAAGACGATCTCAATCATATTCGGTCTCTTATGCCTGCATTTGCAGATCCTCGATATATCCAGATTAAAGGTAGACCTCTATTCTTAGTCTATAGACCGCTTGACCTGCCGGAACCGATGAGAATGGTAGAAACCTTTAAAAATGAATGCATCAAATCTGGACTGCCCGAACCTTATTTGATGGGGGTTGATGCACATAGCCCTGGGGTTAATTTTGAAAAAATTGGGTTTGATGGCACTCTAGTATTTGAGCCACAACTTGGTGTCCTACCAGATTTCATGAATGATGGTATTAGCATGTCTAAGTTATCTAGGAATCTAAAGCTGGGAATTGCTAGTTCAAAACTTAAAATATATGATTACGCTGAAGCACGACAGTTGATGCTCGACCGTAAGCGAGATTTTCCGACCCATCCCTGTATTTTTGTCTCTTGGGATAATACTCCAAGACGAGGAGAAAACGCCATTATAGCTGTAAAGTCCACTCCAGAAATATTTGAAGCTGGGCTGGAAGAAATGGTTAACTCCTTAATCAATAAGCCTCATGATGAACGTATTCTGTTTATCAATGCTTGGAATGAATGGGCTGAAGGTAATTATCTCGAACCGGATCTTAAATACGGCACTCAGTACCTTGAAGCAGTAAAACGAGTGATTTTGCAGCCAGTTGAGGAGGTAGCTAAATGTTGATCGATAATCCATTACTTCGAGCGATCGCGTTCTATTTACCGCAATATCACCCGATTCCAGAAAACGATGAATGGTGGGGAAAGGGATTTACCGAGTGGACTAATGTTAGCAAAACAAAGCCGCTCTTTCCCGATCACTATCAACCACATCAGCCTGCCGATCTGGGATTTTACGATCTGCGATTGCCCGAAGCTAGACAGGCTCAAGCAGATTTAGCAATAACCTACGGGATTCATGGATTTTGTTATTACCACTACTGGTTTACAGGGAAGAGACTGTTAGAGCGACCTTTTGAGGATGTATTAACCTCAAAAGAGCCAGACTTTCCTTTTTGTCTGTGTTGGGCAAACGAAAATTGGACGCGTCGCTGGGATGGAAAAAATGAAGATATCCTGGCAGGGCAAGTATATAGTGAAGCAGACGATCGGCAACACCTGAGATATCTTGCCCAAGCCTTTCAAGATCCACGTTATATTCGGATCGATGGTAAGCCATTATTCTTGGTCTATCGCGCTAGTGAAATTCCAGACCCCTTGGCAACAGCGAAAACATGGCGTGATGAAGCCCGTGAATTGGGAATTGGTGATATTTATCTGGTTAGAGTCGAAAGCTGTCCAGAAGAACAGCAGAATCCACAATCGATCGGTTTTGATGCCTGTGTTGAGTTTCAACCAGATTGGGGCAATATGGGACTGCCGCTGCAAACGGGTAGAAAATGGTCTGTGCAAAGGAAGCTAAAACTTGCCGAACCAGCCTATGCTAATAACAACATTTATGATTATGACACTATCGTAGAAAGAATGTTAGCAAAACCACCGGTTGATTACAAACGCTTTCCCTGCGTAACTCCTGCTTGGGATAATACCGCCAGACGAAAAGATGGGAATGCTACCATTTTGCATGATTCCACGCCCGAACGATACGAACGTTGGCTGAATACTGTGGTACAAAGAGAGTTATCCAATCCCAATAGCGATCGGATTGTGTTTATCAATGCTTGGAATGAATGGGCAGAAGGCAATCATCTAGAACCTTGCCAAAAGTGGGGACATGCTTATCTAGAAGCTACCCAGCGAGTTCTCAAAACAGCTAAATCCTCTCGCGAAAGTGCATTACAGCAGTGTTAATATGCCTAAAGTTTCTGTTATCATTCCAAATTACAATCATGCTCGTTACTTGAGACAGCGAATCCAGAGTGTTCTCGACCAGACTTTTCAGGATTTCGATCTAACGTATCTGGATGATGCCTCTAGTGATGATAGTAATGCTGTCTTTGCCGAATTTGATCCACAGCCGCGAATCAAAGCAATTTATAACGATCTAAATAGCGGTTCGCCATTCAAGCAGTGGAATAAAGGCTTCCGGGCTACAGAAGGTGAGTATGTTTGGATCGCTGAATCTGATGATGTTGCCGATCCTAATTTTTTAGCTACGCTTGTACCAATGCTCGACGACAATCCTAATGTGGGGATTGCCTATTCTCAATCTTGTCGAATCGATCGCAATAATGTGATATTTGAGCCAACTTTGCGTCAGTGGGTTGAAGATTTAGACCCTGATCGGTGGGAGCATAATTTTGTTGCTAATGGGATAATTGAATGTCAAAAGTATCTAGTATTTAAGAATACTATTCCCAATGCTAGTGCTGTGTTAATTAGACGATCTATTTATGAAGCTATTGGTGGAGCGGAGGAAAGTTTATTTCTCACTGGTGACTGGATGACTTGGATTAAAATGTTATTAAGATCGGATATTGCCTTTTGCGCTCAACCGCTCAACTCTTTTCGTACACACAAATCGTCCGTCAGATCGAAGACAGCCCTAAATGGAACAGCAATTTGTGAGAATATCTCGATTCAGAAAAGTATTGAGAATAGTATCTCGATCCCTCCAGCAACTTCGTTGAAAATTGCTGAAGAGTCGATCTGTGGGTGGATAAATTTAACATTCGATCGTGAAAGTACGATCGATTTACAAGACTGCATTAAATTTTATCAGCTAGCAAAGACAACTGTCCCACGTATTGAGATTGTCATTGTCAATCAACTACTTTACTATCTAAAAAATCAGTCATCCAGAAAAGTCAGATCCTGGATACCAAGATCGATTAAAACAGCGTTGAAAAAAATTAATTCATCTCCAGCATAGCTAGAAGGCTTAACTCACTCTAAATTAAAAATCGTCTCCGATCTTCGATCGTAAATTAGCTGTCTATGACAAATCCGATTTTAATTGCTTTTGCATGTGATGAAGGTTACTCAAAACATGTTGGTGTTGTCATGCAGTCTATTCTTGCTAATGCAACAATGGCAGATCGCCACGAATTTCACATTTTAACGATGAATCTTAGCTTAGATGCTGAAAACCGTTTGTTAGAGATTGCCACTCGTGGCAAAGCCACTATACTAGTACATCGAATAGATGCTAGCCTTTTGGCAGGATTCCCGACAGGATCTTTACCGCTAGAAACATATCTTCGACTCTTGCTTCCCGATCTTTTGCCAGAGTATGAAAAAATTCTTTACCTTGATGCCGATCTCATTGTCATGGATTCACTGAGCAAGTTGTGGAATTTTCCGATCGGGACTAATGCGATTGGGGCTACTATTGACACAATTGCGATCTTAAAGGGGGTAGCTATATTAGATCACTTTAAAGCTTTACAATTGCCCGAACAGCATGTCTATTTTAATGCAGGTGTATTGTTGCTCAATTTAAAAGTCTTGCGAGATCTGCGACTACTAGAAATAGTAAAAGAATGGACGCAAAGGCACTTGAGTTTAATGATTAATAGCGATCAAGATGTACTAAATGTTGTCCTGAATGGAAATGTCAGCTACTTCGATCTGCGCTGGAATTTACAAGCACCGCTAATAGCTCCAATTAAGCTAGGCTGGAAATGCTCCACAGAGCATGTTAAAGCAGTATCAGACCCGGGCATCATTCATTACGTTACCAATCGTAAGCCGTGGCGAAAAGAGTTTAAGCTACCTTACCAAAACCTCTATTTTAAGTATCTCGCCCAAACGCCTTGGAAAGAGGATGCTCTCGATCCATTCACTACGGATTTAGTCTGGAAACGTTGCCAGGAAGAGCTAGAGTGGGGACGTAAATTGGTAATGGCTAAGATCCGGCGGCTAATTGGTCGTCGTTTTATCCTCTCGGACGATGCTAATTAATTTATACTAGAGTCGATCGAAAGACCCCATCTAAGCTAATTTAACTACAATTCCTCAATTCTTCAATGAGCCTCTCAACCCCAGTTGCCTTCATCATCTTTAATCGTCCCGATACAACTGCAAGAGTTTTTGAGGCAATTCGTCAGGCGAAACCATTGAAGCTGCTAGTTGTTGCTGATGGGCCGAGAACAGATCGGTTCGATGAAGCTGAAAAATGTGCTGCTACTCGCGCAGTAATCGATCGAGTTGACTGGAAATGTGAAGTTATTACTAACTATTCTGACATCAATCTAGGATGTAAACGCCGAGTTTCTAGTGGCATCGACTGGGTATTTTCACAAGTCGAAGAAGCCATTATTCTTGAAGATGACTGCCTACCAGCTCCATCATTCTTTCTATTCTGCCAAACGATGCTAGAACGTTATCGCTACGACGATCGCATTTCGATGATCGGTGGTAGTAACTACCAACAAAAAAATAGTCGCACATCTGACAGTTACTTCTTCACAAAATATGCTCACATTTGGGGCTGGGCAACCTGGAGAAGAGCCTGGAAACATTATGATGTAGAGATGAAGACTTGGCCTGAATGCAAGCAACGTGACCTATTACAAGCAGCATTTCACGATCGTTACGAGCAAAAAGCTTGGGTTGATGCCTTTGACAAAGTTCATGCAGGTAAAATCGATACATGGGATTATCAATGGCTCTACACTTGCTTTTCTCAAAGTAAACTATCGATCGAACCCGACTTAAATCTTGTATCTAATATCGGCTTTGGTACCGAAGCAACCCACACTTTTGGTGATAGTCCTTGGGCAAATATCCCCACTCAAGACATCTGGGAGATCGAGCATCCACCGATCGTGACTCGTAATGTTGAAGCTGACTTCTATACCTTCAATCATCATTATGGTGGCAACAATATGCGCCAACAAGATCGCCTCATCCCTAGAATCAAAAATCTAATTCGACCACTCAAACAATTAATTCAAACATTTTATTAAGCGTTATCTTGTAGATTTGATATGAAAATCCTCTATGACGGTCAAATTTATGCAGATCAAATAACTGGAGGCATCAGCCGCTACTTCACAAACATTATCACTCGGCTTCCTCAAACTGCCCAGCCAACCTTAACCGCTAGCTATCGTAAACGCAAAAGCAACTATCCTACCCATCCAAACCTTAAACTTCAAGAATTTCCTGATTTTCGACCTTCCCGGATCGCTCACTCAGTTCGCAGCCACTATTTCCGTTGGCTTAACGAGCGTCAATCTTTTGACATCTTCCATCCCACTTACTATTTCCTGCTCGCTGGAGAAACATTCAGCCAAACAAAACACCCGCTGGTCATCACCGTCTGTGATATGATTCACGAGCTATTTAGCAGTACTCTAGATCCTAAAGGCTACACCATCCGCGCCAAGCAAGCCGCGATCGAAGCTGCTGATACGATCTTCTGTATCTCTGAGAATACTAAAAATGACCTAATTAAGTATTTTCCAGCCGCAGAGTCTAAAGCTATCGTGACCTACCTCGCTTCCGAATTTAGCAGTGAATGGAGTTATGGGACAGAAGCAACGCCCGCTCAACCTTATTTTCTCTATGTTGGTGGCCGTACGAAGGAATACAAAAATTTCGATACCTTACTTCTGGCTTTTGCCAAAGTCGCCAGCACTAGCCCTGACATTCTCTTGTGCGTTGTCGGCGCACCCTTCAACAACGCCGAACAACAACAGATCGCCGAACTAAGACTGACAGAGCGAATTCAACATTACCGAAATGCCAGTGATACCCATCTTGCCAAGCTCTATCGCTGTAGCATCGCATTTGTATATCCCTCACTTTATGAAGGCTTCGGCATCCCGCCCCTGGAAGCTATGGCTTGCGGTACTGTAGTTGTCGCAGCCAATTCCTCAAGTATTCCTGAAGTTGTTGGCGATGGGGGTATTTTATTCAATCCCAAAGCGATTGGAGATCTGACAGATATATTGCTAGACCTAATTGATTCACCCACCAAACGAGATAGACTTATTACCAAAGGACACGATCGTTGCCAACAATTTAGTTGGGACAAAACCGCAGCCCAAACTGTTGCGGTTTATCAATCTCTCAGTTAATAATTCGGATCTAACAATGAATAAAGACTATATTTTAGTGACGGGTAGCTCGGAGTTTACGGGTTAAAGTTTTATTTCATAAATCGTCGGTTTCACGCGCTTGACAGTAATCAATTTAGACAAATTGACTTATGCTGGTTCGGCTCTATAACAAGAGCAAATCGCGATCGAAACTGCCTCTATCGAAAGTTGAGAATTAGGTCATTGATGTTTAGATATCGCTGGAAGTTGTATTTGATTAGCATTACAAACATATATACGAAGAATCACCTTTTCCACAGAATCTTACTCCCTCTAACATAAGTCAAAGTATGGTAATATACATTGCATTATTTAGAGATACTTCTTAAATCATATCCTGCATGTCTATTAAGAAAATTAATCAGACTGGTCCCTTTGAGTGGAGTCGAACACTTCCACAAAACCTAGCAGCGTCAGACAAATGGCTTTTTGCCAACGCGATCGATATATCGTGTAATGAAATTTCGATTACCATTGGCCAGAATATAATTGTAGATACGATCCAAGGCATAGCGATTAACAACTTTACTGAGATCGTCGAAGAGTCATTGGTCGTTCCCAAGCATTTTTCTAGCTATCAAAGTATTAAATTTATTGGTAAATCCTGGATAAAGTTTCTCAAGGATCGTACCTATCTATCATCACATCCTTATCTCTTGATTCATGATGCAGCCTGTACTAATTATGGGCATTGGATGACCGATGCAGTTAGTCGTCTTTATTATGCAAGAGATCTTATTGATTCTCATAAGATTCTATTGCCTGCGATTTACCGAAATCAGCAATATCGACTCGAATCCTTAATTCCATTTGGTGTAAAGGAGGACAATATTGTCTATGTCGATAGCCCCGTTGTTATGATAAAAGACTTTGCAATGCCATCCTTTATGGGTCCCTGCTTTGTAAATCCAAAAGATGAGATTGTCAGAGAAATAAGAGAGAGATATCATCGATTCTATAATATTTCACGCCCCCAACAAGGAACGCGGCTTTATATTTCCAGAGCGGGAGCAAGTTACCGTAAAGTTGTTAATGAATCTCAGGTAATCGATCTGCTGATCGGTAAGGGCTTTACAGTAGTATATCCCGAACAGCTTTCTTTTGAAGAGCAGGTTCGAGCGTTCGCGGCGGCTTCGATTGTGGTTGGTTTAACAGGTGCAGCTTTTAACAATATGATGTTCATGTATTCAGGATGTCCAGTTGTTGAATTCAGGCTGGAGAATGACAACCACAACTTACATTACTTTTCATACGCATCCTCCCATGAACTTCCTTATTATTATCTTTCCTGTAGCAGCGATGCAACAGATAGGACTTTCGCTAACTTTTTTGTGGATCTAGATTCTCTTGACTCTACTGTAGAGATTGCGCTTGCTTGCATTTAGCACCTGACGCGATCCAAAAAAAGGCTAAAGTTGAGAATACTTACTGCTTAAACTTTTAATCATGTATTTTGCTGTTTAGATTAATAACCAATATCTAAAAAATGAACAAAGACTATATTTTGGTGACAGGTGGAGCAGGGTTTATCGGTTCAAATTTTGTTGCACAAATCCTCAGTTCCAGGCGATCGACAGTAATCAATTTAGATAAATTGACTTACGCTGGCAACTTAGCCACGATCGAGCAGTTCGCAACTAACGATCGACATATTTTCATCCAAGGAGATATTGGCGATCGACAGCTCATCGACAACTTACTAGATAAGTATCAACCACAGGCAATTGTTAACTTTGCCGCAGAAACTCATGTCGATCGATCGATCGATGGCCCCGCTAGCTTCATTGAAACCAATATTAATGGCACTTTTAATCTATTAGAATCCACTCGGCAATATTGGCGAAGACTGACTGATGATGCCCAAAAGCAATTTCGCTTTCTCCACATCTCCACCGATGAAGTATTTGGCTCTCTAACTGCCCAGGAGCCAGCCTTTACAGAACTAACGCCCTACACCCCCAATAGTCCTTACTCAGCATCAAAAGCTAGTTCCGACCACTTGGTGAGAGCTTACTTTCATACTTACGGTTTACCAACTTTAATCACCAATTGTTCTAACAATTATGGGCCTTATCAGTTTCCTGAAAAACTGATCCCCTTGATGATTCTCAATGCCTTTGCGGGTAAACCTTTACCAGTATATGGTGATGGTCAAAATGTGCGAGACTGGCTCTATGTCGAAGATCACTGTCACGCGATCGCCTTGGTACTAGAGAAAGGTGCACCTGGTGAAACCTATAATGTTGGCGGTAATGCCGAACGTGATAATCTCTGGCTGGTGAATGAGCTATGTGCGATTTTGGACGAACTATTACCGACTTCTCCCCATTGTCCACACCAGCAACTGATTCAATTTGTCCAAGATCGACCTGGACACGATCGACGTTATGCGATCGATTTTACTAAAATTCAGCAACAACTCGGCTGGGAACCGAAAGAAAATATCAACTCTGGGCTGCGGCGGACGGTGCAATGGTATATAGACAATCAAGCTTGGTGCCAAACTGTCACCACTAATAAGTATCAGCAACAACGATTGGGAGTAGAGGCATGAAAGGGATTATTTTGGCTGGCGGCTCCGGTACGCGATTGTATCCCCTCACGCGGGTGATTTCCAAACAACTGATGCCGATTTATGACAAGCCGATGATTTACTATCCTTTGTCAACACTGATGCTGGCAGGGATTCAAGAAATACTAGTGATTTCCACCCCACACGATCTACCGCTATTTCAGGAGTTATTGGGCGATGGCAGTCAGGTTGGTTTATCGATTAGTTACGCGCCTCAGCCCAAACCAGAGGGGTTAGCGCAAGCTTTTATCATTGGCAAGAAGTTTGTCGGTGACGATGCAGTTGCTTTAGTCTTGGGTGACAATATTTTTTACGGCGATAATCTCAGTGTCAGCCTCCAGCAAGCAGCACAGTTAACCAAAGGAGCGATTGTATTTGGTTACTATGTCAGCGATCCCTCCCGCTATGGAGTTGTCGAGTTCGATCCTGATGGAGCAGCAGTTTCGATCGAGGAAAAACCCTTACAACCCAAATCTAATTATGCAGTGACTGGTTTATATTTTTACGACAACCAAGTCATCGATATCGCTCATCAGATCGCCCCTTCCGCCAGGGGTGAACTCGAAATTACCTGTGTCAATCAGAAATATCTGGAGCTAGGACAATTAAAAGTGGATAAACTGAGTCGAGGCACCGCATGGTTAGATACGGGCACTCACAGCAGTTTGCTCCAAGCCTCAGTCTTTGTAGAGACAATCGAACAACGACAGGGATTAAAAATTGCTTGTATTGAGGAAGTAGCCTTTCGGATGGGATACATTGACGATCGACAATTAATCTCGATCGGTAGTACCATGGCTAAAAATGATTACGGACAGTATTTACTCAAACTAGCTACAGAAGGAGTATAACCAGTCATGGAGATCGTCCAAACTTCCATTCCTGAAGTAATTGTTTTCATCCCACCAGTTTTTACAGATAGTCGCGGCTACTTCTTAGAAACTTATCAACAAAAGAAGTATAAAGAAGCAGGGATTCCCAAAGACTTTGTGCAAGATAATCAATCTTATTCTACCAAAAACGTCCTGAGGGGGTTACACTTTCAACTTCGGTATCCTCAGGGTAAATTAGTCAGAGTTACTCAGGGAACGGTTTTTGATGTAGCTGTAGATATCCGCCGCAACTCACCTACCTTTGGTAAATGGCATGGCGAAATTCTATCTGCTGAAAATAAAAAGCAGATGTATATCCCCGAAAACTTTGCTCATGGGTTTTGTGTGCTGAGCGATAGTGCCGAATTCTTGTATAAATGTACGGACTTCTATATTCCTGGTGATGAAGCAGGTTTAATTTGGGACGATTCACAAATTGGCATCGAGTGGCCAATTCATGAACCAATTCTGTCATCAAAAGATGCCGACTTACCAAGCTTGTCTGATGCTCTAAGCCTGCTCCCATCTAACCTGCGGGGTACTCCCACCAACCGCTAAGAGCGGTCTGGTGGTGAGGGGGATAGCAGGTCGGTGAGGAATCCCACCCCCGACCAATTTTGACCAACGCTCAAAGAGTGAGCGGGGTGGGTGACGAATCGACAATTACTCTGCGATCTCGCTCTGGTTTTCGACATATTTTCTAACTTGTTCGACAGTAAGGCCGCCACAACTAGCCACGAAATAGGCTCCTGTCCAAAACACTGGCTTACTATAGGTTCGGTTGACAACATGGGAGCATAACACTTTTGCGATGAGTATTTATACTTACGATAATTTAAGCTACGGTTTTTAGATTAACCCCAATCATTCCATTCAAATAAGCTACTCGATGCGCCAAAACCTGTGGCACATTTCGCTCATTCCATTGTGC
>NZ_JBGSQZ010000290.1:0-23374 GCF_041737865.1 Chamaesiphon sp. | reverse complement strand
ACATGTCACAAACAGGAACATTCAAAATCCAAGTCTATCGCTTGAAATAAGGCTTGAGCCGTGTGAGCTGGAAACTCTCATGCACGGTTCTTAGGGGAGGGGAGAGCGGTGACGCTCGAACCTTACCCGACAATATGCCCTAGAACCAGCACACGAAGCAACTTTCCACGCTCGAAGTTATGGCTTTCGGACGGGACGTTCCGCGCATGACGCTCAGAAAATCCTATTCTTAAACCTAAAATCCGATGCCAATGGAATAGATAAAAGAGTGATAGAGCTTGATATCGAAGCATGTTTCGACCGGATTAACCACTCTGCAATCATGGATAATCTCATTGCTCCAGCAAAACTAAAACTCGGTATTTTCCGTTGTCTAAAAGCTGGTACAAACGTAGGATTTCCAGACCAAGGAACACCACAAGGTGGCGTGGTTAGTCCACTGCTAGCCAACATCGCACTCAATGGAATCGAGAATACCCACCCATCAATTCGCTACGCGGACGACATGGTGATAATCCTGAAACCTAGCGATAATGCTGAATTAATACTTGAAGAAATCAGCGCGTTCTTGTCAGCCAGAGGAATGAAGGTCAGTGAAAAGAAGACCAAAGTTACTGCTACGACAGATGGATTTGATTTCCTCGGGTGGCACTTCAAAGTGCAATCAAACGGAAAGTTCCGATGTGTTCCTTCTATGGATAATCATCAAGCATTCCGCAAGAAAGTAAAATCCATCGTCAACAACTCGAACTATGGAGCGAAGGTAAAAGCCGAGAAGCTGGCACCAATCGTTAGAGGCTGGAGGAATTACCATCGGTTCTGTAAAATGGATGGCTCAAGGGATTCCTTGTACCATATCCAACACAGAGCTTTTAAGGTATTCAACAAGGAAACCAAACAGAATCGCTATACAACCAAAGCATTATTGGATAAAGCATTCCCGTCAGTTTCCTACTCCGAAAACAAACACGTTAATGTCAAAGGCGAGAAATCACCATACGACGGCGACGTAACCTACTGGAGCGTGAGAAATTCAAAGCTCTATGACGGCATAACCTCTAAAGCCCTCAAGTGGCAAAACCATTCATGTAAAGCCTGCGGACTCAAGTTTGTAGGGGATGAAAAGATTCATCTACATCATGTAGACAAAAATCACAATAATTGGAAGCGGAATAATCTTGTAGCAATACATGAATCCTGTCACGATTACATCCACATGAGCAGGGCTTAACCGCCTAGTAATTCGGGAGCTGTGTGAGGTGAAAGTCTCATGCACAGTTCTAACTGAGAGGGGCTGGGATTAATATCCCACCTCGACTCAACCCAAACTGCACTGGCATTTACCAATGCTGTGGGCGAATTAGCCGAAGCCCAAGCACATCATCCCGCGCTCTTGACAGAATGGGGCAAGGTAACTGTAACGTGGTGGACGCACACCGTCGGTGGTTTACACCTTAACGATCTGATTATGGCAAAAAAGACGGACGCGATCGCTAAACAATTTAATTAAACTACCCCAACTCAAAGTGGTTAAAACCACTCCTCATGATGCAAAGTCCACCTAAAGCTGTACTAGTTTATTAGTCCGTACAGGTGGACTTTGCACTCTGAGACACGATTTTAATCGTAGACATTTCAGTAAGTAGCAACTTTGGGTAAACTACTCAACTAGAAGCACTGGTATAAAATCTCAGCGCAAATCGCCAAAAGTAATTCGATACAATCAGCAGCACTACAGCCAAACAGCCACCACCAGCAATCCACGCCGGATCGCCTCGTCCTAGCAGCGTCTGAGCAGGCACAGTAGTCAGAAATGCCACCGGAATCACAAACGTAAAAAAGAAGCGGTACGTGGCAGGATAGGCTCCGATCGGAAAGCGTCCAGCCGCCAGCAAACCCCGCAATACCTCAGTGATATTATAAATCTTGGTAAACCAAATACTCGTCGCACCCAGGATAAACCAGAGGCTGTAAATAATCGTCACCCCAAACAGAATGGGAATCGCACTGAATAGATAAGCACCCACCCCCACACCCAGCAGACTCCCAGCATATAAAACGATCGCCAAGCCAAATACCATATCTGGCAGTCCCCACAATGAGAAACTATGGAAAGATAGCCAAAACTGAGAACTAATTGGCTTGAGTAGCACAAAATCCAAAGTTCCGTCTTGTACGTGCTTGACAATCCGATTGAGATTACTCGCTAGAAATGTACTAGAAAATCCCTCTAAGAATGTAAAAATACCCACAACAATTAACGCCTCTTGCCATTTCCAGCCTTGAAAGTTATAACCCTTTCGATAGAACAAAAATAAACTAAATAAACTTCCAGCCAGCCCGCCCAAACTACTCAAGGCTGCAAAGACAAAGTTCAGCCGATATTCTAATTCTGCTGCGATCGCTGTTCTCCAAAAAATCTGAATTATATTAAAATATCTCATAGTTAGGCTTTAAGCTTTAGGTTTTAGGTTTTAGGTTCGGCTGTCGATCGCAGACTGACTATCGGTTTTTATGGATCGACCATTCATAATTAGGCTTTAGGCTTTAGGTTTTAGATTTTAGGTTCGGCTGTCGTTCACAGACCGACTATCGGTTTTTCTCGATCGACCATTATCAGGCTCCCATTCCTGAATACTGCCGCAAACCCTTGCGCCACAGCCAACGATTGACGATCGCTAGTACCAGCCCCCACACAAACATCACCCCAATATTGTGGACAAAATCAACTTTCAATCCAGTCAAAATACTAGCTGGAAAGTTGACAATATAAGGAAATGGTGTCCACAGAGCGATCGATCTTACCTCGGGCGGAAAGATTTCTAGCGGCGCAATCGCCCCTGACAAAAACAGACTCACTAAAAATAAGACTTCCTGAATCGAACTAGCTTTTTCTGTCCAAAATGCAAACATTGCTAAGGTATACTGAATCAGAAATTGTAATGCAAATGCACAGGAGATCGCGATCGTAAATAGTCCCATCTGACCCAAGCTAGGTAGCCAAAAAGCACTTGGATATAGTAAGAAAAATAACGCAACTAATCCAAAAATAAATGGCAATCTGGCAAATCGTTCGCCAATATGCGACCACACATGGTGCCAGACAGGATCTAATGGTTGCAACAATCGAAACGACAGTTTGCCATCGACAATCTCGCGCTCAAAATCCCAAATCACCCAGACTACCGTAAGTTGTCGCACTAGATAAACAGCCAAGAAATACCGCGCGAATTCTACCGAAGATAAACCAAAGTCGCCCTGCTCTGCTGCTTGAGTCCACACGCCCATGAGGATGAACGGCAATGACCCTGAAAGTGCCCAGAGCAGGAGTTCCGCTCGATATTCCAGCATGAAGGCGTAGTAGGTCACTAGCAGCGATCGAGAGACTCTAAATGCTTGTTTCATAAGTGTAAACAGTTGACAGTTGATAGTTGAGAGCGATTTCAATACGGTTCGGTTAGCTAGCGGTTGAAACCGCAGCACATGAAGCAAAGTCCGCCTACGCGGACTCAGACTAGCAAAGGTATCACTTTAACCGTTGGCGAAGCCTGCGCTTTGCGCTTACCGTATTGACAGCGATTTGCTCTTGCAGTAGGGTTCGCCGAGAGGGCTGGTTTAAGAGAGGTGTTTGGCATTGCCGGATTGGAAGATTTGTCCGATGACATCATCGATTGGTGGATCGCTGATACTGAGATCTACTACTTCTAAGCGTTCCAACATCTGAGAAATAGTTTTGGTGAGTAGTTCCTGTGGGACTAAAAATTTTACCGATGCACCTTCGATTTCTTGTACCTGGGCGTATGTCTCTAATTTGTCGTGGGGATAGATCTGTGCAAATTCTATTTTCACTTCTCGACAGGGTGAAAATCTCTCTACCAAACCATTAAGACTTCCGTCATATATTAACTGTCCCTGATGAATCACCAGCACTCGATCGCATAGTGCGGTAATATCCGCCATGTAATGGCTAGTCAGCAAAATTGTGGCATTATAACGCTGATTATATTCCCGTAGGAATTGCCGTACCGCCACCTGAGCATTCACATCCAATCCTAATGTCGGCTCGTCGAGAAATAATACCTGCGGTTCGTGTAGTAGTGCTGCTAGTAATTCGGCTTTCATGCGTTCGCCCAAAGACAGCTTCCGCACGGGTTGAGTGAGTTTGCCTTGAATCGAGAGCATTTCCGCCAATTCGTGGATCCGAAATTCGGCAGTTCGATCGCTCAAACCATAGACAGCAGCATTGATCTTTAGCGAATCCAACGCAGGTAAATCCCAGATCAACTGCTGCTTTTGCCCCATGACTAGAGTAATTTGCTTGAGGAATGCAGCTTCCCGCTTGAAGGGGATTTGCCCACCCACCTTTACCAGCCCTGTGGATGGATGAATCAAACCACTGAGCATTTTTAGTGTCGTAGTTTTACCCGCCCCATTTGCGCCTAAAAAGCCGACAACTTCCCCAGCTTCGATCTGAAATGAGACATCCCGAACCGCATTGATTTGTTTATACGTGCGTTGGAAAAAATGCTTGATGGTACCCTGAAAGCCTGGTTCTTTGATAGCAACTGGGTAAACTTTGCTCAGGCGATCGACAGTTATACTAGCCATGCACACCGTATCTAAATTCCAACCCGCTCTACTCAAACATTGCCGTTAGCGTTCCCTAGAGAACTGATGCTGGCTGTGAAAGAAGTAGAAAAGTATTATCTAACAATATAATCGATTCACCAGGGGAGCGGCATCCGGGAACGACTGCGGAAGTTGCCACTAGATTGCCGATCGGTCTAAATTATGGAAACTCTCTGAGCCGATCGAGTGTCGTAAACTGGTGTAGGATAGTTGCGCGTGTCGCGATCGATCCCGCTGTGTAATCTCGATCCTTGAGGGCAAAATCGATGTTTTTTAGTATCGTCATTCCTACTTATAACCGACTTCCCATTCTCCAAAAATGTCTGTTAGCTCTAGAAATTCAGACTCTCGATCGTCAAATTGTGACTGACTATGAGATCGTCGTCGTCGATGATGGTTCGACTGATGGGACGATCGAGTGGTTAAATAGTAGCACGGCTCAATTGCCCCATCTCAAATTTTATGAGCAAGCTCACAAAGGTGCATCAGCCGCGCGGAATCTCGGAGTAGAACAGGCACAGGGAGACACGATCGTCTTTATCGATAGTGATATTGTCGTCACGCCGACATTTCTCCAATGTCATGCTGATACACTATTGCAACGGCAAAAAGTATTAGGTGACGATCGAGTCTTCACTTATGGCGCGGTAATTAATACCGCCAACTTTGAAGCACCCACTACCGAACCTTACAAAGTGCTGGACTTTTCTAATGCTTATTTTGCCACTACTAATGTGGCGATCGCCAGACATTGGTTGCTGGAAGTTGGCTTATTCGATCTGGGCTTCGATCTCTACGGTTGGGAAGATTTAGAGTTGGGAGTACGGCTCAAGAACCAAGGGATCGAGATGGTGAAATGTCCTGAAGCCGTCGGTTATCATTGGCATCCAGCCTTCTCACTCGATCGAATTCCGCGCCTGATCGAGCAAGAATTGGAACGCGGCAAAATGGGTGTTGTTTTTTATGAAAAACATCCCACCCTAGATGTAAAAATCATGATTCAGATGACAGTTTTTCACCGGATCTTATGGAATATTTTATCTCTGGGCGGTTCGCTAAATGAACGCACGATGAAACCATTATTAAAGTGGCTGATCGATCTGGGGAACCCTCAATTAGCCGAACAATTTGCCCGCATTTTTCTCAACCAGTACAGCGTCCAAGAGGTACATCACGCCTATCAATTAAGTCTTAAAACTAGTAAATAAGTATGAAAACTTGGCTGGCTACCTGTGCCATTATTGCTCCATTAATTATTGTCTTACCTGTTGCGGCTATGTCTTCGACAGAAGTAGCAAAAATCGCCAAAAGTGTGACTGTCGCGATTAGAACGCCCGACGAGCGCGGCTCTGGAGCAATTATCGATCGCACTGGCAATACTTACACCGTCTTAACTGCCGCCCATGTAGTCAAAAAAACCGATAACCAGTATACGATCGAGTTAGGTGATGGTCAAAAATACCCCGTCAGCGCACGGCAGCTAGCAGCTAATGGTAATGTCGATTTAGCAATAGTCAAGTTCCAGAGCGATCGCACTTATCCAGTGGTCAAAATTGGGGACTCTGATAGCGCGGTAGAGGGAAGTATTGCCTATGTCGCAGGCTTTCCGCTAGCAACTGCGGCAATCTCTGAGTCAGTTTACACCTTTAGCGATGGCAAAATTACGGCTAATAGTTCCAAACCTTTTAGTAATGGTTATTCGATCGTTTATAGCTGCAATACATTGCCTGGAATGAGTGGCGGCCCAGTATTTAACGATCGCGGCGAACTGATTGCCGTTCATGGTAAGGGGGATGTCCAAGCAAATACCAAACAATCTCAAGTCAATGCCAATATCTGGGTAAAAACTGGATTTAACTTGGGAATTCCGGCGAATACCTTTACCCAAATGGCGAATAAGATGGGCGTAAAAATTGGCGGACAGACTGCGCCAGTAATTGCTACTGCGCCGCGAAATACCACCGCCGATGATTTCTTTGTCACAGCAGCCACCAAATTTCGCCAGGGAGACTATCCTGGGGCGATTTCTGGGTTCGATCGAGCGATCGCGACCAAGCCCAACTACACGGCGGCTTATATTGCTAGAGCAGAGGCAAATCTCTACCTGGATAATGGTACAGAAGTGATTCGCGATGCTAATCTCGCATTGAAACTAAATCCCAGATCTGATGAGGGTTATGCCCTCAGAGGTGGCGGCAAAACTAGTATCGGTGACGCTCAGGGAGCATTTGCGGATTTCGATCGAGCAATTGCCCTCAATCCGCGTAATGCCCGGAGTTATCTCTATCGCGGTCTAGCCCAGGTGCAATACGCCGATCCGAATAAGGCAATTCGATCGATCGACCAAGCGCTAGCACTCGATCCCAATCTCGGCGATGGCTATAGCGTGCGCGCAGTAGCTAGGTATCTAATTGGCGATCGTCAAGGCTCTGATTCAGATTTCAGCCGCGCTCTGGAAATTAATCCCAATAGTTTCCTCGCTTATATCTACCGAGGATTCGTGACAGTCAATGCTGGCAAAAAAGCAGCGGGATTTGCCGATTTAGCCAAAGCAATCGCGATTAGTCCCAGAAATCCCCTCGGCTATAATCTGCGCGGACAGGCTTATGCTGCCATTGAAGATTATCCTCGGGCGATCGAGCAATTTAACCGCGCGGTCGAAGTCAAGCCCAATCATGATGGGGCTTACGCTAATCGAGGGGTGGCTTATATGGGGCAAAAGAATTACCAGCAAGGTCTAGCTGATGTCGAAAAAGCACTCCAAATCAATCCAAGTAATGACACTGCCTATCAAGGTCGATCGATCTACTATATTAGTGCCAAAAATTTTCAGCGCGCGATCGCTGATGCCAATCGGGCGATCGAAATTAATCCCGTATCTCCTGACTCGCACTTTATCCGAGGACTGGCATACATCGGATTAAATAACCGCGCTCAAGCTAGAAGATCGCTTCAAGCGGCAGCCACACTTTACCAAAAACGCGGCAATCGTAAAAGCGAGCAGGAGGTAATGACACTATTGAAATTGCTCTAATTCAATACCGCCCTCGACCGAGCGACCTCAAAATTGTTACAGTTAATGAAGAAGCTCCAAGATCGCCAAACATCATTGAATTATGACTTCAGTACCGCGTATCTGTATCCTCGGTGGGGGATTTGGTGGTTTGTATACTGCCCTCCGGTTGCATCAACTCATCTGGGAGCCAGGACAAAAGCCAGAAATTACACTGATCGATCGTCAAACTAATTTTTTATTTACACCCCTGCTCTACGAATTAATCACAGGCGAAATGCAGAGCTGGGAAATCGCGCCACCATTTGCCGAACTCCTGAAAGGAACGGATATTCGCTTTGTGCGAGGATCTGTCAAGCAGGTCGCGGCTGATGCGGATCTGGGCCAACAAATCCAAAAATCTGTCACTCTGGAAGATGGGACTGAAATTCCTTACGATCGATTGGTATTGGCTCTGGGCTGTGAAACTCCCTCCGATCTCGTTTCTGGCGTAATTGAAAATGCGATTCCCTTTCGCTCTCTAGATGATGCCTACCGACTAGATGCTAAATTGCGGGTACTCGAAGCATCTGCGATCGAAAAAATTCGGATCGCGATCGTCGGTGCTGGTTATACTGGCGTAGAAGTCGCCTGTAAACTTGCTGACAGGCTCAAAGAACGGGGACGGATTCGCCTGATCCAATCGCGAGATACCATCCTGCCAAATGCTAAACAATTCAACCGGAATGCCGCCCTCAAGGCTCTAGAACAACGGGGAATCTGGGTAGACCTCGAAACTAATGTTTCGGAGATTACCGCTGACTGGATCGGGCTGACTTACAAGGATAAAACAGATATTATTCCGGTCGAGATTGTGATGTGGACAGTGGGAAATCAGGTAAGTCCAGCAATTAATCACTTTGGATTGCCACTAAATGCTCAGGGGAAAATTACCGTTTCCGAAACATTGCAAGTCACAGACAATCCCGAAATATTTGCTCTAGGTGATGCTGCGGCGATTCTCAACACTGGCGGTCAAATTATCCCCACCACGGCTCAGGTGGCATTTCAACAGTCTGATTTTGTCGCTTGGAATGTCTGGTCATCCCTCACCGATCGACCACTGCTACCATTTAGCTATACCGATCTCGGTGAAATGATGATTTTAGGCGATGATAATGCCGTTCTATCTAGTTTTGGGATTCAATTTGATGGCCCTCTAGCTTATCTTACCCGTCGCCTCGTCTATCTCTATCGTCTCCCTACGCTAGAGCATCAGCTCAAGGTTGGGTTCAATTGGTTGACGCAGCCGTTGGTGAAGTTATTGAGTTAGGGATTAGGCTTTAGGCTTTAGGGGAAGAAAAGGTTTTAGGGACTAGACTTTAGGCTTTAGATGTTAGATTTTAGGGAAAGAAAAGGCTTTGGGCTTTGGACTTTGGGATAAGAAGTTAGAAAGAATTAGTTGTTTGAAAACTTTAGTTATAGTTTCTCGATATCAAGCTAAATATCTTCCCTAAAGCCTAACATCTAAAGCCTAATTCATAATCCCCTACCTCAAGCCTCAAGCCTAACTTAGATTGTCATCCCATTGTGAATAGTCGCGTTCTTGAGCACAACTACAATCCCACTGCGAATGTAGAAACCTTGCTCTTCGCGTTGGGCTTCTTGAACACCTTCTTTGTTGATAATCATCACATCGGAGCCGATGCGGGCATTCTTATCGATGATGGCACGGCGAATCGTCGTATTGGCACCGATACCGATGGGGATGCCGCCAGTTTCTACTTGAGTTTTGCGTTCGGGGGCATCTTCGTAGAAGTCAGCACCCATCAGGAGGGAATCTTCGATCGTGCAACCATCCATTACTCGCGATCGGACACCCAAAACTGAGTGATGAATCCGACACTGTTTAATGATACAACCTTCGCCAATCATTGATTCGGTAATGTGGGAATCTAATAACTTGGTGGGTGGGAGATAACGAGAGCGGGTATAAATGGGGGCTTGTTCGTCGTAGAAACTAAATGGTGGTGTCGGTTGCTGAGTGAGCGCGAGATTGGCATCGTAGAAAGATTCTATCGTCCCGATATCTTCCCAGTAACCATCAAAGAGGTAAGCTTGAATATTATGGGTAGCTGAAGCACCAGGAATGATTTCCTTACCAAAATCGGTTTGCTCTAGAGATTTTTTGAGCAAATCTACGAGGACTTGCTTCTTGAAGACGTAAATCCCCATTGAAGCAATATAGGGCTTCTCGGCTGATTGTTGGGCATTAAGACCCAATTTAGTCGTATCTACACGCATATTTTTCAGTTCGTCACCTTTAGGCTTCTCACTGAATTCGACTACTCGCCCAGATGGATCGATTTTCATCAACCCAAATTCTGAAGCATTTTTCTCGCCGATCGGTACCACAGACAGGGTAATATCAGCATTGGTATCGCGATGACGTTCGACAAATAACCGATAATCCATCCGATAAAGGTGATCGCCGGAGAGGATCACGACTTCATCGACATCCCATTCTTCGATCGTTGACAAGTACTGACGCACAGCATCGGCTGTACCCTGAAACCAGTCTGGGCTATCTTTAGTTTGTTGAGCAGCGAGGACTTCGACAAAGCCATCACTAAATCCCGAAAAATTGTAGGCGCGGGATAAGTGCCGATTGAGTGAAGCGGAGTTAAATTGAGTCAAGACGTAGATTTTGAAAATCTCGGAATTGATACAGTTGCTGACAGGGATATCAATCAACCGATATTTACCTGCAAGTGGAACTGCTGGTTTTGCCCGCAGCTTTGTCAGGGGATACAATCTGGTACCTGCACCACCACCTAAAATCATTGCTAAAACTTTTTTCATAATCACCTCTAAAAATAGCGATCCCGTCTAGATCGATCGTCATCACTGGGGGTTTGATGGGGATCTCCACCATTACTGCCCTGACAATATCGATCTAGACAACTTCTATCATCTGATAACTTGGGTACATTCGGGTTGCTTCGATCGGTATTTTCTGCTACTTTGTTATGTTGGCTTTGGTTAAGCGTCATGTTTAAATGCTTGTGGCAAGCCAATCGGTAGGCGATATATACTTGCGGATTACGAATATTGCTGGTGTGGGCAAAACCCAGATCTGGGGGTTCCGACCCCCAGATCCCCCGTTGAGAGGCGGGACCAGGGTGGTTTCATACACCGAAAGAAAAATAGTTTAGTTCACTTCAGTGAACTTTTGCTGTTAGCCCGAACTTCAGTTCAGGGCGGTTGAGGACTAAGCAAGTGGGTGTGTGCATTTTTATTTTCTTGTATGAAACCACCCTGCCCGTTGAGAGGCGGGACGCCGCCTCTCAAACTCTCCTGTCTTGACTCGCTGTCTTGTCGTTTTTTTATTCGGGGGTTCCCCCCGAATAAAAACGCCGCTAAACCGTCGGGGAACCCGACGAGCGCGAGTCGCTGCGTATGGATGGCTTGTGGGTAGCGGGGTGCGGCATTCGCTCCATTTTAGATTTTAGTTGGGGGTTGCTATGATAAGATGTTTGCTGGGCATGGCTTGCAATGATGTTCTTAACGCATTTGCATAGCCGATCCGTTAGGAGACACTGACGTTAAACTATTCTAGAGATTAACTGCTGGCGGGAGAAAAATTTAATTTGTCTCCCGCCTACAAATTAGAAATCGCTAAAATTAGCGATCGAATCCACCACCCGTTTCACCACTTCATCGACACCAATTGCGCCCAATTCGCCCCCAATTCGGGTGCGAATACTGATTGTGTTGTCCTCTACTTCTTTACCCCCGATGATGCCTACAACGGGGATCTTCTCCTTCTCAGCGTTGCGAACCATCTTGCCTAACCGCTCGTTGCTGGTATCTACCTCAGCCCGAACGCCGAGCATCAGTAACTTTGCACAGACTTCCTTGGCAAAGGGGATAAAGTCTTGAGCGACAGGAACTAATCGCATCTGCACTGGAGCCATCCACAGCGGAAAATCACCAGCATATTCTTCGATCAAAATCCCGATTAGACGTTCGAGGGAGCCGAACGGGGCGCGGTGAATCATGATTGGACGTTGGCGGCTACTGTGTTCGTCGATGTATTCTAGTTCAAACCGTTCGGGGAGAATATAATCTACCTGGACAGTGCCCAATTGCCACTCGCGATCGAGTGCATCACTAAAGATAAAATCGAGTTTAGGGCCATAAAAAGCTGCTTCACCAATCCCGATGAAATGATCCATCCCCAGCTTTTCAACAGCGCGGGTAATTGCTCCTTCAGCTTTATTCCAAGCATCATCAGTACCGATATATTTATCAGAAGCTGGATCGCGGAAACTCAGCCGCGCTTTGAAGTTTTTCAGGCGGAGTTTATCAAATACTGAAAGGATTAAATCAACGACATTTAGAAACTCTTCATCTAACTGTTCTGGAGTTACAAATAGGTGAGAATCATCGACTGTAAAGCCGCGTACGCGAGTTAAACCGCCAAGTTCGCCGGATTGCTCGTACCGATAAACCGTTCCAAATTCAGCATAACGAATCGGTAAATCTCGATAAGAACGCAGCTCGCTTTGATAGATTTGGATATGAAAAGGACAGTTCATCGGCTTCATCACAAAGCCAGTATCGGACGCAATATCTTCGAGATTGTCCGCCATAATTGGGAACATATCTTCCTTATATTTCTGCCTGTGTCCCGATTTCATGAATAGATCGGTTTTGGCAATGTGGGGCGTGACTACAGGTAAATACCCCCGTTTAGTCTGTTCCTTTTTGAGAAAGTCTTCTAGAGTACTCCGCAGAATTGTCCCTTTGGGTGTCCATAATGGCAAACCAGGGCCGACCAATTCTGAGAAGATAAATAAACCTAACTCCTTCCCGATTTTTCGATGGTCGCGGCGCAATGCTTCTTCCTTGCGGCGTTCGTATTCGGCGAGCTGTTCGGGAGTCTCCCAGGCGGTACCATAGATCCGTTGTAGTTGCGCCTTGGTTTCATCCCCGCGCCAATATGCACCCGCCACTGCTTCAAGTTTAAAGGCTTTGGGATTCAAATCGCCAGTATTTTCGAGATGCGGCCCCGCGCACAAATCCCACCATTTATCACCGAGATGATAGAGGGTAATCGGTTCTTGCAATCCAGCAAGGATTTCTAATTTGTAGGGTTCGTTGAGAGCAGAGATTCGCGCCTCAGCTTCAGCTTTGGTGACTTCATCGCGCACGACTGGCAATTTCTGATTGACAATCTTGATCATCTCCCGCTGAATTGTCTTCAGATCCTTGTCTGTAAAGGCATCAGGGCTATCAAAATCGTAGTAGAACCCATTTTCGATCCACGGGCCGATCGTCACAAATACCTTGGGAAACAGCTTCTGTACCGCCATCGCCATCACATGGGAGGTAGTGTGTCTAATTTTCTTGAGGGTTTCCGATTCGCTGGTTTTGGGTAGATGGATTTTCTCTGGCTGTTCGGCGTTGGACATGGGTAGGCTGTTCCCTGGAATTTGCATATTTCTGACAGTGACATAAAGGTCGTGACAACTGTTAGATATATCTGTACTCAATCTATTTTACCCAGTTATCTGCACGGATAGCTGGAGTGAGGCGTACTTGGATGTTTAGATTGATTTGGTAAGCGGTATGAGTAAATGCACACCCGCCAATCGCAGCTACAAGCTACGATCCTAAAAACAGTGGGGACGGTTAGAACAGCGATTGAAATCGCGCAGCTAAAGCTGCTGCTCATAGTGCGAAGTCCGCCGTCGCGGACTCAGATATCCTAACCAAGGTGGCGACTGCCATAACAACAGTGGGGACGATCGATTATCTCTACTGCTGTTAAAATTTTAGAGAACGCGATCGATTATTTCAATCGAGCATAAAATCAAAAGCGACGGTTTGAAGGGTTTCCGTCAGAGTAAAGATTCGAGCGAGATGATGTTATTGACACGAGCGATAGCTGTAGCACTTACTTATCTCTAAAACTATAGAGCAAGATTCTAATGATTCAAGTAACCCAAGAACGCAAGAAAAGTTTTTCTAGTTTCAGTTACAAAGAGGCGTTCCAGCAGTTGGGAATTGTTGAATTGCAGCGTTGGTATATCGAGGCTGAACCCGTAGCAATTAGCGATTTTTTTAGACAACGACTAGAACGGTTGCAGCGGTTCGATCTGGAGAGCTTGGAAGTGTCCAAGGCGTTGCTGATTGATGCGATTTGTGAGGAGGGGTTGGAGGGATTCGATTGTCTAAAGGTATGGAAAGGAGCCTATTTGGAAGGGGAGAAGACTTGTGGAAATGCGGACTATCTGATTGCCGAGCGGCGGGGATATTTGGAAGCACCCTATGTGTGTGTAATCGAGGCGAAGAAGGATGACTTCGAGCAGGGAGCGGCGCAGTGTTTGGTAGAGATGCAGGCTTGTCAATGGGTGAATCGACAATTGGGACGGGAGATCGCGATTTATGGGATTGTGACGAATGGTGAGGGGTGGAAGTTTTATCGGCTTGAGTTGGATGGAGTGGTGTCAGGATCTCTGTTACATGGGATTGGCGAAATGTCGATTTTGTTGGGGTTGTTGCGGGTATTCTTTGGATTCTGCGAACAGAATTTAAATTAGATCGCTGCTACACAGTCAGAATTAATGAAACCCCACTAGAACATATTAGGCAACTAGATTTGATATCATTGAATGAAGGTTCTCTGGATTTGCAGGCATTTTGTATGACTATTGCCCAATCGCCACCGACGCTATCACTGCCAGATCATACCCAGCTACCTGAGTCGGATGGGACATTTGTGAAGAATTTTCAAGAACATCCACAGAGTATCTTGCTAACTAGTTCTATTCGCCCTGTGCTGGAACAACTGCACCCAGATGGACGCTACTGTATCGGTCAAGACTCGGGTATTTATTGGCGATCGATCGAGCCGCCAGAGCGCGGGGCAGAAGCACCAGACTGTTTCTATGTCCCTAATGTAGCTCCGTTGCTGGATGGCAAGTATCGTCGCTCTTATGTGATGTGGAAAGAGATAGTTGCGCCTCTAATCGCGATCGAATTTGTCTCTGGTGATGGCTCCGAAGAGCGCGATGCCACCTCTCCTTTTCTCAATCCAGAAGCAAAAGCTGGAAAATTTTGGGTTTACGAGCAGGCGATTCGCATTCCGTTCTATGCTATCTATGAGGTGCAGAAAGCATCGGTCGAAGTCTACGAATTGGTTGCCCAAAGATATCAGCTATTAGAAGCAAACGATCGCGGTCACTACGCAATTTCGTCTCTCGGCGTGGAGTTAGGGATCTGGCAAGGGAAAGTAGATAACCAGACTTTGCCTTGGTTGCGCTGGTGGGATAGCAACGGTAACTTACTCCTAACTGGAGAGGAACGGGCAGATTTAGAAAAACAACGGGCAGATGTAGAAGAACAACGGGCAGATGTAGAAAAACAACGGGCAGATAGACTTGCTGCCAAACTACGAGAAATGGGTGTAGATCCCCAAGATATCTGAGCGAGTCTTCAGAAAAATCGTAGGTTGGGTAGAGCAACGCGAAACCCAACGAACACACCAATACCCTAGAAATGTTGGGTTTCATTCTTCAACCCAACCTACCGCTACTACTACCCACAAGGAGTTTACCCATGCGATCGGCCCTACATATCACAGCTAAAGTACTACCAGGCAACCGACTCGAAGTTCAGCTTCCTGACGGCGCAGAAGGTCAAGAAGTCGAAGTATTTATCGTCATGCCAATCGTTCCCGCTCATACTCCAGATTCCAGAATCGCTCTCTTGGCTGAAATGTCCCGCGACCCAGGCATTCAGGCAGAAATCGCCGCGATCGATCGGGAATTTGCAGTTGCGGAAATGGATGGACTGTAAACCTGATGAGTATTAAACGCGGACAGATTTATTTTGTCACCCTCGATCCGGTTCAAGGACGCGAACAAGCTGGAAAAAGACCAGCTCTCGTACTGTCGATCGATGAAATCAACGATTTACCACTAGTTGTAACCGTCATTATTGGCACAAAGGGAACCACAACGACTAGAGACTACCCAACCAACGTGCGCGTTACGCCAGCAGAAAGTGGATTACCTTTAGAAACAATATTTCTTGGTTTTCAGATGCGTTCGCTAGATTCCCATCGGTTCCCTAGCGAACCAGCCGGAACCCTGACTGCCGATAAAATGCTCGAAGTTAGAACAGCAGTCCGCTATTGCCTTGGACTGTAAAACTCATCTTGGGGCTTACCCGACCGCAGCTAATTAGCTACCCATTACGTAGCCAATCCCCCAAATCTAAATCCCGTAACCCCAAGCAGCAATCCATGAATCGTCATGCCAATGCTATTTCCGGTCGTCTCAACCTTCGCCATTCCCAGCGGGATTCGTTAGCAATACTCGATCGAGTCTGCGACATCCTTCCCCAAAAAAACGATCGCGGTCAACTTTTTAAGTCAAGTCATCTGTAACTATATAATTTTAAAATTTAGAAGAATTCTCAAAAGCGGTTTCCGTTTATTAATGCTATAAATTCAGATCTTGACGATCTAAAATCTTTGCTAGAAATTAATAATAAAATTGCTTGACTATCTTTTATTTTATCTATTATAGTTTATGAAAGTGCTCTTGAAAATATAAGAGTAAAAAATAAAATTATTGCTTGCATTTTAATTATTTTTACATTAATGTTTTAATGAAAGATTCACTACCTGACGAAAGAGAGCTACCTTCCAATAATCTTCATTTCTGTAAATTTTACGATCTTGAAGTTTGCTTAGGTTTTTTGACTGATTGTAAATACTCTGATTTTGAGGAAGTGGAGAGTGGGGAGGACGGAGAGTATGCCTTTTGGTGTAATGAATGTGATATAAATTTTAGAATGACTTGGGATGAGGCTGAAAGACAGAAAATAGAATTTGCTAAAAATTCTGATGAGATTGAATATAGAAGTAGTTACGTGCCAGAGCCTAAGTTCAAGGGGTTTAAGCCTAGCAATTCTAACAAGAAAGTCAAACCTAAAAAATAAATAATATCAACACTTTTTTCTTACTCACTAGTAAATAGGTATATCAAAATCAGTCATGTAGTGCTATTGATTGCTATTTAATGCCAATAAGCCCACCAAAATTCGACTTACCACACACTAAAATGCCATAACCATTGCAGATCGATGGTTATGGCATTTGTCACTCGTCCACTATACTCGGACTCTGACTCCCAGAGACGATCTCACTTGCCAGGTTAACCAACAGTTTGCGGAATATTTAAAAAAACAGTAGGGGTAATTCATGAAGTACCCCTACTGTTTTGAATCGCTAGTTATCCAGATCGATTATTCCAATCCAGCGTAGATAGCCAGATCCCCTAATTCATCCTCGATTCGTAACAGGCGGTTGTATTTTGCCACCCGTTCGCTCCGACACAGGGAACCCGTCTTGATTTGTCCCGCACGAGTCGCAACTGCAAGATCCGCGATCGTGGTATCTTCAGTTTCGCCAGAGCGATGACTGATAATTGATTTGAAGCCGTTGCGAGTGCCCAGATCGATCGTTTGGAGAGTTTCGGTGAGGGTGCCGATTTGATTGAGCTTAATCAAAATGGCATTGGCTGATTTCTCCTTAATGCCTTGGCGCAAGCGGACGGAATTGGTGACGAATAAGTCATCGCCGACTAATTGGACTTTCGAGCCAATTTTTTGGGTGAGCAATTGCCAGTTTGCCCAATCCTCCTCATGCAACCCATCTTCGATCGAGATAATCGGATACTTGGTAGTCAGATCGGCTAAATAGTCGATGAATTCACCAGGTGTATGACTACTCCCGTCGTAGATATAGTTACCATCTTTGTAAAATTCACTCGCTGCCACATCGAGAGCCAGCGCGACTTGTTCGCCAGGTTTGTAACCTGCGGATTCGATCGCTGCCATTAGCAACTCTAATGATGCCTGATTGGACTCTAAATTAGGCGCGAAGCCGCCTTCATCACCTACTCCAGTCAAAAGACCCTTTTCGTCCAAAACTTTGCTCAGAGCGGCAAATATTTCGGCTCCCCAGCGGAGGGCTTCTCGGAAAGAAGTCGCACCCACAGGCACGATCATAAACTCTTGGAAGTCGATGTTATTTGCTGCGTGAGAGCCACCATTGATCACATTCATCAATGGTACGGGTAGCAGATTGGCTAAAGGGCCGCCCAGATAGCGATAGAGTGGGACTCCCAGCGCGTTTGAAACAGCTTTGGCATTGGCGAGAGATACCGCTAAAATAGCATTAGCCCCTAACTTAGATTTAGTCGGCGTACCATCTAGCTCGATCATCGCTCGATCGATCGCGATTTGATCGAAACCATCCATCCCTTCCAGAGCTGGGGCGATTTTGTCTTCTATATTGGCAACAGCTTTGAGGACACCTTTACCGCCATAGCGACTGGGATCGTCATCCCGCAATTCGTGGGCTTCAAAACTGCCTGTTGATGCGCCACTAGGGACTTGAGCTAGCCCAAATCCACCATTTGCTAAGTATACTTCGGCTTCTACTGTCGGACGACCACGGGAATCGAGAATCTCTCTGGCTCTAATTTCCGCAATCGCCATATCTGGCATATTCATAGTTATTCCCTCTTCCTTGCGATCGCGATCGATCTTTGAGTAAACAATACAGCTCGACACCCTAATTATCCGTCCTTGGGCACCGATCGGTGCCAACACGTTATCATACGTCCTGAAGACACCTCAATTAGCAAATTTAGCTACCAATTTTTTAAATTAGGTTATCACAGATATGCGTTTATTACATACAATGCTGCGAGTCGGCGATCTAGAAGCATCCATTCGCTTCTACTGCGACGTGTTGGGGATGAAGTTGCTCCGCCGCGATGATTTTCCAGATGGACGGTTTACGCTAGCTTTTGTCGGCTATGGAGATGAATCAAACCACACAGCGATCGAACTGACTTACAATTGGGATACATCCGCATATACGCTCGGCGATGCCTATGGTCACATTGCGATCGGGGTGGATGATATCTATGCTACCTGCGACGCAATTACAGCTAAAGGCGGCAAAGTGATTCGCGCTCCAGGTGCGATGAAACACGGTACGACGGTAATTGCCTTCGTCGAAGACCCCACTGGATATAAGGTTGAATTAATTCAAGTCGGAAAATAGCATCGAGATCTGTAGGGGCAGGTTTATGCTATCGATATCGTTGGCGTAGCCTCTCGGAACGAGAATCGTGCCAAAAATTTAATTCAAACCTGCCCAAACCCCACCAGTAATTAATAAAACGTTCGCCATAACTAAATTTTATAATAGACTGAAATTGAGATAGTGGTCAGTGCCCACCCTACTGGGACGACCGGACTAAAACTGTGGGTAAAGCGATCGCTCAAAATATTACTGATTGTATTTTTTAGAGTTCTGAATGCCCACAATTTTAGTCCGGTCACGCCACTACAAAGTTACTAATCCCTAATCCCTAAAGCCTACCTAACACCTAATACCTAATCCCTAAAGCCTAATACCTAAAGCCTAACCAATGTCCCAAATACCGATTGGAGTAGAAGTTGAAAGACATCGCGCCGCGATTGTGCGGAACGATTTATCTCGTCCGGTACGGCTGGCGATCGAGTCGGATATTATTACGACAGAGACGACTATTTTTGACTATGGTTGTGGCATCGGTGAAGATGTCAGAAGGTTAAAATCGGCAGGTTATAACTGCGAGGGTTGGGACCCTTATTATTTTCCTGATGTCGAGGTGCGCGCGGCGGATGTAATTAATTTAAGCTATATAATTAATGTGATCGAAGATCCCGCAGAGCGAGATTTGGCATTGATTCGAGCGTGGGATTTGACTGGGCGAGTATTGATCGTTGCCGCCCAGATTTTGGTTAATGATTTGAGTGGGATGTTAGCTTATGGCGATGGTATATTAACCAAGCGCAATACTTTTCAGAAATATTATCAACAGGCAGAATTAAAAGAGTATATCGATCGAATACTTACAGTTGATGCGATCCCGATCGGATTGGGAATTTTTTTAGTATTTCGGGATGAATGTCAAGCCGAAAGTTTTCGGGCGGCAAAACTGTATACGCGGATGACGACACCGCGAGTAAGAGTTGAGAGCAAACGGTTTGAAGATTATCAATTTCAGCTCGCGCCGCTGATGGCGTTTGTCAGTCAGCGCGGACGTTTGCCGATTAAAGGAGAATTAGCCGCAGAAGCTGAACTAGCTAGCGAATTTGGGAGTATTAAACGTGCCTTTCAGATCGTTTTAACTGCTACAGATGAAGTAGAATGGGATGCCATTGCTTATCAGCGATCGCTCGACTTACAAGTTTATCTGGCTTTAGCACAATTTGGAGAAAGACGGAGTTTGCGGAAGCTATCTTCATCAATGAAAGCTGATATCAAAGCATTTTTTGGAAGTTATGAAGAAGCCTGTGAAGTTGCCGATCGATTATTATTTAAGATCGGCGGATCGGGTGTAATAAAACAGGCTTGTCACCACAGTAATATTGGTAAATTACTACCTGCGGCTCTATATGTCCATATTTCTGCCCTGAACGAAATCGATCCCAAACTTCGACTATATGAAGGGTGTGCGAGTCGAAATATTGGCGGTATGGAAGATGCGAATATTATTAAGTTTCATACAGATAAACCCTGCATCTCTTATCTTTATTATCCTAACTTTGAATCGATCGCTCATCCCACATTACAATGGTCGATACTAATTGACTTGAGAGATCTAAGTCTGCGGTTTCGCGACTATTCCCAGCAGGAAAATCCGCCGATTCTGCATCGTAAAGAAACCTTTCTCAGTCAGAATCATCATCTCTACTCAAAGTTTGCTAAATTTACTAAATCTGAAGAAAAGGCTGGGCTATATAGCGAAACTAAAACTATCGGCAATCAGCGAGGATGGGAAAAAAGACTTCAATCCTGTGGTGTGCAGATTAAAAATCATCGGGTAATTCGCAATTTGTAAGCTGTTTAGCTACTTGAGCGGAGGGCAGGTTTCTGCTTGATTTTAGATTAATAACGTCCTCGATTACATCAACCCGCCCCTCTAAATTGAAAGATTCCTCGTTAAATAGACTTCCTGCGAAAGTGAAAGCAAAATCTTTTTTAATACTATCTTCGTCCAAAACTTTCCCTAAAGCCTAAAGTCTAAAGCCTAAAGCCTGACTTTCGCAGGAAGTCTAATTTTTGGATGCAACTAGGATTAAGATTAAATAGGGTAAATAATCACCCTGACGAACCAGCAATATTTTTGTCCTAATTGTGAAACTATATACTTACCATACCCCCGAACGCACACCTTCAGACGAGCTTCCAGTTTGTGCGATCGCGATCGATGTGCTACGAGCCACCTCGACAATAGCTGCGGCACTTCAGTCTGGAGCCGAGGCTATTCAAGCTTTTAGCGACATCGATACGCTGATGAAAGTAAGTGACAAATGGCCGCCCGAATTACGTTTGCGCGGTGGAGAGCGGGGCGGGGCGAAAGTTGCTGGTTGCGATTTGGGGAATTCGCCGTTAGACTGCACTCCAGCAGTAGTCGGCGGGAAGCGGTTATTTATCAGTACCACTAATGGTACTCGTACCTTGCAGCGCATCCAGGATGCCAAAATCGTCCTCGCAGCAGCTCTAGTCAATCGTCAAGCGATCGTGGATTATGTCGTCTCCCAGCAGCCAGAGACAGTGTGGATGGTAGGATCGGGATGGGAAGGTGACTATTCTCTAGAGGATACCGTGTGCGCGGGGGCGATCGCCGATAGTATTATTACAAAATTAGGTGTACCTTTAGCAGAAGTCGCGGGTAATGATGAGCTAGTAGCCTCGATCGCACTCTACCGACAGTGGAAAGATAATTTACTCGATTTATTCTACCTTGCCAGTCACGGTCAACGTTTGGTGAGATTAGAATGTTTTGCAGATCTCAAGTTTTGTGCGACTCCCGACACGCTAAATATTGTGCCGATTCAAACTAGTTTAGGCGTATTGCAAGTAAATTAAGTCGATTTCCTCCTACGTTACTGACTTTTAGCCGATCGACTAGCTAATATTTGACATTGTGCGGCTAAGTACGTCATCATATAAACATTTTATATAGTGCTTATATGATGCTCGACCTCAGCAGATACATCAACTCCCTATCCAATTTCAAGCGAAACACTACTGATTTTGTCGATCGACTCAAAGAAACTAAGTCGCCGCTAGTCCTGACGATTAATGGCGTATCCGAGCTAGTCGTTCAAAGTGCCGAAGGCTATCAGCAGTTGCTCGAACGGATTGAGTATCTCGAAACAACTGCTGGAATTAGACAGGGACTCAATGAATTAGAAAAAGGTCAAGCGGTTGCAGTTATTCCTGCACTTGAGACACTGAGAACCAAGCTCCAACAGCCTCAAGCATGAATTACAGTAGTTATTTGTAGGGAAAGGTAGGCAATATCGACTTTTATTTATAGTCGATCGAGGACGTGTTTATATTTTGTACGTTCGTCATTCTAGCCAATCTTGGTTGAATGAATAAATAAATAGTATAATTTATTCCTAAAAGCTACGATCGACAAGCGAACATTGAAACATCTAGTTTATATTTTACCTTATCTAAATCTAGGCGGCACCGAACGACAAGCATTGAGTCTGATCCGCGAGTATCAAGATCGCTATCGGGTAACATTGCTTGCGCCGACGGGCAAAGGTTTGCCACCTTTTTTAGAACAACAGCTCGATTATTGTGAATTTACGGCATGGGAGCGGAACTTTTTTAAAGGGTTGCGGGAATTGATTGCTGGAATTAAAGCTGCTCAAAAGCGTCAATCGATCGATCTAATTCACGTTCATGGCGCACATGAACTGATGATACCAGTCCGGCTATTATTTCCTCATCTACCGATCGTCTTTACCGTACACGGTTATCACGGAGCTAGTGCTGAAATTAGTTATCGTTTAGCATGTTTATTTGCCAATCTCTGGGCGACAAGGGTAATTTGTGTCTGTCAAACTGAATACGAGCTTTTAGTCAAGTTTGGGATGAATCCAGCCAAACTAGAGATGATTTATAATGGCGTACCGATACCAACACTCGATCGATCGAAAGTAGCATCTCTAGCACACCAATTTAATTTAGATCCGACTACCCAAACAATTATTGGCACAGCAGCAAGACTTGCTGAAGCCAAGGGATTGACATATTTATTGCAAGCATTCGCACGAGTAGCAATAGATAAACCCAACTTACGTTTAGTTATCGCAGGTGTGGGAGACTTAGAACAACAACTCAAGCAGCAATCTCAAGATTTAGGGATTGCCACTCAAACTATTTTTGCGGGATACATCAACGATCTACCCGAACTAATAAGTTTATTTAATTTCTTTGTTTTACCATCACTTCAAGAAGCATGTAGTTTAGCTTGTGCTGAAGCAATGGCTCAACAAAAAGCAATTATCGGCACTACTGTCGGTGGTATAGTCGAACAAGTTACCGATCGTAAAACTGGATTTCTAGTTTCACCACAAGATGTCGATACCTTAGCAGCTAAAATCCAATATTTACTCGATCGACCGGAATTAGTCGATGAATTTGCGAAAAATGGGAGAAAAAGATATGAAGAATATTTTGCACTCGATCGGATGTTAATTCAGACAGAATCTTTGTATTCTCAGCTTTTAAATTAAGCTTCAATATTGGTGCGTTACGCTGTTACGCCGTCTTGTCGTTTTTTTATTCGGCGGCGGTTTTTATTAGGGGGG